>DATKHE010000057.1:0-3665 GCA_035510395.1 Minisyncoccota bacterium | reverse complement strand
GGATACGATATTCTCGCCGTCTTTTTGCCAGAACGGATGAGCTTTTACATATACGCGTATGTAGAGGTCGCCCGTGTGGCCTCCGTCTGTCGGCTCGCCCTGACCCGTGAGTCGGAGTGTCTGACCGTTTTCAATACCTGCGGGGATTTTGACTTTGAGGTTTTTGCGAACAGGAAGCGTGATTTCCGTGCCGAATATGGATTCTGAAAAAGATATGTGTGCGTCGACCTGAATATCTCGTCCGCGTTTGACTCGCTGTCGTCCCCCGCCGAAGATGTTGCCGAGGATGTCATTGAGGTCGAATTCTACGCCGCCTCCGCCAAATCCATTGCCCTGCGCAAAGCCGGAGAAATCAAATCCGCCGAAATCCTGCGCGTTGAAACCGCCAGCACCTTGTCCGCCTGCGAATGGATTGCCTCCAGAGCCGAATTGGTCGTATTGCGCGCGTTTCTTCTCATCGGAGAGGGTGGAATATGCTTCATTGGCTTCCTTGAATTTCTCGGCATTGCCTGTTTTCTTGTCAGGGTGATGTTCATGCGCGAGTTTCCTGAACGCCTTTTTGATGTCGTCTTGGGAGGCGTTTTTTTCTACTCCGAGTGTTTTGTAATAATCTTTGGACATAATGTTTAGGTTTTAGGGCAGAGGGTTTAGGGTATAGATTGAAAAACTTCGACCTACACCCTATGACCTATACCCTTATTTTCTACTTCTTCTCTTCTTTGAAGTCGGCATCCCGAACATTTCCATCCTCTGGCGGTTTTTGGTCAGCGGGATTTTGCTGTGGGTTTGCCTTTGCCATAGCTTCGCCTATTTTCTGCATCGCAAGAGAAAGGTCTTCGGTCGCTTTCTTTATCGCTGCGATATCTGTGCCGTCTTTTGCTTTCTTTACATCCGCGATTTTCGCTTCGACATCGGTTTTCACATCCGCAGGTACTTTGTCACCCGCATCTTTAATCGCCTTTTCAGCGATGTAAACAGATTGTTCAGCGAGATTTTTGGTTTCAATATCTTCTTTTGCTTTTGCATCTTCTGTCGCGTGAGCTTCTGCATCGCGCTTCATTTTCTCAATGTCGTCTTTTGAGAGACCTGAGCTTCCCTGAATCTTGATCGATTGCTCTTTGCCTGAGGTTTTTTCTTTCGCTTTGACTGATACGATACCATTCGCATCGATATCAAAGGTTACTTCAACTTGCGGCATACCGCGAGGTGCTGGCGGAATACCATCGAGGATGAATTTACCGAGCGATTTGTTGTCTTTTGCCATTGCTCGTTCACCCTGCGTTACATTAATCTCAACGGATGTCTGATTGTCAGCAGCAGTTGAGAATACCTGTGATTTCGATGCGGGGATGGTCGTGTTCTTATCGATGAGCTTTGTTGCAACTCCACCCATTGTTTCGATACCGAGCGAGAGCGGAATAACATCGAGGAGCAAGACATCTTTGACATCGCCTTTGAGAATTCCTCCCTGAATCGCGGCACCGAGTGCCACGACTTCGTCAGGATTCACCGTGAGGTTCGCCTTTTTCTTGAAGTAATCTTCCACTGCTTTTTGCATCGCAGGCATTCGGGTCTGACCACCAACAAGAATAACTTCGTTGATGTCGGGAAGCTTAAACGGAGATGCTTCCATTGCACGCTTTGTGATTTCCATCGCTCGGTCGAGGAATTCCTGACAGAGGGACTCGAGATTTGCACGAGTCATCGTCTTTACGAGGTGAAGCGGGCCATTTGCGCCGGATGAAATGAACGGAATGTTGATTTCGGTCTGCACTGCAGTTGAGAGTTCGATTTTTGCTTTTTCTGCTGCGTCATCGAGGCGCTGTTTTGCGAGAACATCTGCGCGGAGATCAATGCCGTTTTCTTTCTTGAAATCATCTGCGAGCCAATTGATGATTTTTTGGTCGATGTCTTTACCGCCGAGGTGCGCATCACCGTCGGTTGATTTTACTTCGACGACATCATCGCCAACTTCAAGCACTGAGATATCGAATGTTCCTCCACCAAAATCGAAGACGACAATTTTCTCGTTTTTCTTTTTGTTGAGACCGTATGCGAGTGCTGCTGCGGTCGGCTCATTGATGATGCGTTTTACATCAAGACCTGCAATTTTTCCCGCGTCTTTTGTCGCTTGTCTCTGCGCATCATTGAAGTATGCAGGGACAGTGATGACGGCCTCCGTTACTGGCTCGCCGAGGCGCGCCTCTGCGTCTTGTTTCATTTTCTGAAGTATCATCGCAGAGATTTCCTCCGGTCGATACCATTTGTCCGACATTTTTACTTCGATTCCGCCGTTCGCTGATTTACGGCATTCAAAAGGTACTGCTTTGATGTCTTTCTGCACTGCCGGTTCATCGAAATTGTGTCCGATGAATCGCTTGATTTGGAATATGGTCGATTTTGGATTTGTGACTGACTGGCGTTTTGCAGACACGCCGACCAATCGCTCGCCTGTTTTTGACAGAGCGACGATAGAAGGCGTCGTGCGCATACCTTCTGAATTTTCGAGAATTTGCGGTTCGCCACCTTGGACGACTGCGACTGCTGAGTTTGTGGTACCGAGGTCGATACCGATTATTTTTGACATAGGTTTAATTAGCTAAATAGTTGAATAATGTAATAGCAAAATAGGAAGACAAAACTCAATAAGGTATCTAGCTATTTAGATATTTTGTTATTGAGCTATTTAGTTGGCTGCGGGTGCTCTCGCTGGTTGGCTTGTGAGAAATGAAAAGTTTTGGGAGAAAATTTCCGTATCAGAAAAATAAGGACTCTTGAGAGGGAGAACGGATGAGCTAGGAGTCTTGAGGGTCGGAAGGAAAATTTTGCCGTTTTGAGCAGTGTGATTGCCGATTGGGCGAATACCTACGAGACGCACAGAATACCCTCCCTTTTCCTCATATATGGCGAAAAAACCTATGACAGGAGTACCGTCATTTGAGCGGATGGTCCGTGCAATTATTCGGCTATTTTGAGCGAGTGCTTTTGACATAGGCATATTATACCTCTTTATTTAGCAATTTCAAGTTTCTTTTCTATGCGAGTGACGCGGATCTCCAAATCTTTGTGTTCTTTGCGATTAGCTTTAACTTCTAACACATCGTCAATTCTGCTTGTGAGAGTATTGAAACGAGAATCGATTTTTTGATCCATAGCTTCAAACTTTTTATCTATTGCTTCAAATCTCTTATCTACTATTTCAAATCTTTTATCTACATCGGAAAATCCTTTAGCGACTGCTATTGCCAAGGTATCAACCGTCGTAACGAGACCATCTACTTTTGTTGAGAGCTTGTCTACGGTAACCGCAAGACCACCGACTTTCGTGGCCAGTTTATCTACTTTCTCTGAGACACCCTCCAAAGTGATTTTTTGTTTCTTTGCTTTCATTGAATTCGAAGTATATCAACTACAGCTTTAGCTGCAATTACTTTTCCACTTTCTCGTACTCCCCCACCACAACTTTCGGCGGACGAAGGTTTTTTGTGCCCAGCATATATCCTTTTTCGATGACCTCAATTACTTTGTCTTTTTTTGATTCGTCGCTCACCTTTTCATATCGTATCGCCTCGTGTTCCATCGGATTGAACAGCTCGTTGAGGGGATTCATTTCTTTGAGACCGTTAGCTTCAAGCGTATGTTTGAGTTTGGAATAAATAAATGTC
>DATKHE010000056.1:0-5093 GCA_035510395.1 Minisyncoccota bacterium | reverse complement strand
ATCCCATACTTGTATCAAGTGATTTTCCATCACGCACCGCAGCCAGACTCGCGCCACTGCCGAGGTGAGCGAGAATGACTCGACCTTTCACCGCTTCTGGTCCAGCCACACGTGACAGTTCTTCCATTAGAAACGAATACGACAATCCATGAAATCCGTATCGACGTACACCTTGCGCCTCAAAGCGCCGCGGGATAGCCAGCATCTGTGCAACGCGTGGCATATCGTGGTGAAAGGCCGTATCGAAACACGCTATTTGAGAGAGAGCGGGAAACCGGCGATATAATGCTTCGATCGACCTGATTTCTTCCGGCACGTGTCCCGGATCCAATGAGCTAAGCTCGCGGAGCGCGGCTATCATTTTTGGAGTGATTAATTGCGGTTCACTGTACTTCAAACCGCCTTGCACTATGCGATGTCCTACGGTCACCTTTGCATCAAGTCCGATATGCTTCTCGAACCAATCTATCAAAAGATTATTTGCCGCGGTATGATTTGGCGCGGCAACAATTCGCGAAAAATTATCCGCCGGATCGACTCCTTTCATTTGAAAACAAGCGTTTGGCAGCCCGATGCGCGTAATAGTACCTTCAAGAATCCGTGTGAGCGAGTCCGCAGCATTGAACAGCGCGAATTTAATACTCGACGATCCAGTATTGATGGTCAGTATACGCGAATCAAGCGTTTTTCTTTTCATAATGTCTGCGAAGAAATAAATTTCGCAACTTTTGTAAGCTTGGGCGAACGGCCCTTCTTCAGTTCCGCCAAAAATTGATTGATGTTCGCCGTAGCGATATTGACCGTCTTGTCACCGCCGCCGTAATAAATAAAAAGTGTGCCGTCTTTTATGACGGCACCCGAGGCGATGATAACGCCCGGCTTCCAATCGTTTTCATACCATTCCTTCGGTTCCAAGACTGGCTTACCTGAGCGGGCGATTATTTTGGTTGGGTCGTCGATATCGAGTAGCATTGCACCGAGCTTGTAGCCAATGTGCGGCTCCTTCGCGTCGTTTGCGTGATAGAACACCAACCAACCATCTTTGGTTTTGAGCGGTGGTGCACCGGCGCTACGCATATGTTCATGCCATGCTATTTTTTTGTTAGGCATTTTTTGCGGGTCGGCACTCTCGCGTTGGCAGGGCGCGCAGCTGCTCGTGAGCTCATCCATATATTTGACCTGAACTCTGGAATCGTTCTCTCCGTAAACACTGTGCAGGAGAGCATATTTGCCGCGTATCTTTTCTGGAAAGAGCACCCAATTTTTATGGCGTTCGCCCGTACGAGACAGATAACTGAACGGGGTCCACGCCCAGCGCTGTCGTGCGAGGTCCGCATTGTTGAGCGCCGCGAGTCCGACGCGCACCGACTCCCATCCGTTGAACATATTAAAAGTGAGATACACCGTGCCGTCCAGATTAACCGCGCGCGGATCCTCGCAGCCACCCCAGCCGCCGCCCGAGGCGTAGGCAACAGTATCGTAGATCAAACGTGCGGGCGAAGTGTATGGCGCATGGGTCTGTGCCGCACCGTCAACCGAGAAGACCGGATAGGGGAGCCGTTCAAAATGAATACCGTCATCACTCACCGCATAACCGATGCGCGAAATGCCGTCCTTTCCGAGCGCGCGATAAAAGAGGTGCACGGTACCGTCTACGAGGATGGCAGCCGGATTGAACGTACCCTCTGATTCCCATTGGTGGTCTTTGTTTGGTTCAATAACTGGGTTGCCATCACATCTTTGCAATGACGGCGAGACTTTTTTTGACTTAGAAAAAAACCTACGTATCGCAAGGAGGAGCGACTGCAACTTCGATAATTTTTTCGTTATTTTTTTGGGCGAGGCACTCACGTAAATTATGCCGACACGAAATCGAAAATATTACAGGAAAAGCCTTCACCTGTAATATACTCATATTCCAAACGGCTATTTCTGTGTATCTGTGAGAAAAGTCGGCTTGAATTATAAAACAAATCAATGACTCGACGAAAACAAAGATTGATTTGCATCGGCGATGTCGTGATGGACGGGTTTATTGTGCTCAAAAAAGCGAGTGTACACAAACATCCCGACAAAGAACATCTGGAAATATGCATGCCGTTTGCGAATAAAGTTCCGTACACATCTCTGCGAGTGGTTCCTGCGGATGGCAACGCATCAAATGTCGCCGTCGGTGCAAAACGACTAGGTATTCGCACATCAATACTTACCTCGATTGGCAAAGATTATTACGCGAAGGAAATTCTCAATTGGTATCGCAAGGAAGGGGTAGGTGCCACATTGATAAAAGTAAATAGTAGCAAACCGACAAACTATAATTTTGTTTTAAGCTATGGATCCGATCGAACCATTCTCGTCAAACACGAGGAATATGAATATTACGACCCAAAACGTATGGGGAAAACCGATTGGATTTATTTTTCTTCGCTCGGGGAACACACATTGCCGTTTCATAAAAAAGTTGCGAATTACTTGAAGAAAAATCCAAAGGTAAAAATGGGATTCAACCCAGGAACTTTTCAGCTGAAATTTGGTCCGAAAAAACTCAAGGATATTTACCGCCATACGTACGTGCTTTTTGTAAATCGCGAGGAAGCAGAGCAGGTTTCAGGCATAAAAAATGATGATATTAAAAAATTAATGCACAGTCTCCACAAGTTGGGACCAAAAATAGTGGTCATCACCGACGGACCGGAGGGGCATACGCTTCAGACGGCGCCATCTGCTATTTTATGCCGCCGTATCCCGATCCGAAACCGCCGATATCGCGGACGGGAGCGGGCGATGCGTTTGCAACAGGATTCTTGTCAGCGCTGATATGCGGACTTCCCATTACGGAAGCATTGCGGTGGGCGCCGATAGAATCAATGCATGTCGTGCAATTTTTCGGCGCGCAGACCGGATTGTTAAAGAAATCCGCATTGCTAAAGATTTTGAAAAATGCGCCGAAAAATTACAAATCAAAAGCCATATAACAAATGTCTATGGCGGCCGGACAGCTCAAAAGATGCCCTTCTCCAAACCCTATTTACTTTCGACTCCGTTTGGAGTATTTTTTGAATATGGTCAACCATGCAAAAGAAATGATCACTCAGTTGCTTTCCTCCGCTGGAGTTACGGTCAATGGGAAAAGTCCGGGTGATATTATCATTCACAATGAACAGCTCTATTCTCGTGTCCTGCGAGGAGGATCTTTAGCCCTCGGCGAATCATATATGGACGGATGGTGGGACTGCGATGCTGTTGATGTTTTTATTTCTAAAGTTTTGCGGACAAATACGGAAAAAGGCGTACGCATACAATGGCGATTTGTTCTTTTTTATCTTTCCAATCTAGTCTTTAATCGCCAGTCACGCAGGCGAGCATCAATCGTCGGTGAAAAACATTATGATGTAGGCAATGATCTGTATCAGGCGATGCTCGACAAACGGCTCGTGTATACATGCGGCTATTGGAAACATGCAAAAAATCTCGATGAGGCGCAGGAAGCAAAATTTGATTTAGTCTGCAAGAAATTGAATCTCAAGCCCGGAATGAAAATTCTTGATATCGGCTGTGGATGGGGAAGTTTTGCAAAATTTGCCGCAGAAAAATATAAAGTAAACGTTGTCGGGGTTACCATTTCAAAAGAACAGGCGCAGTTTGCACGAAAATTATGCGAGGGACTGCCTGTGGAGATTCGTCTCATCGATTATCGTGCCATCGATGAAAAATTTGACCATATTGTTTCGCTTGGCATGTTTGAGCACGTTGGTGTAAAAAATTATAGGACATATATGAAGGTGGCAGAACGGTGTTTGAAGGATAATGGGCTATTCCTGCTTCACACTATCGGATATTATCGATCTGCCCGCGGAGGTGATCCGTGGCTTGATAAATATATTTTTCCAAACGGCATGCTGCCGTCAATCGCTCAGATCGGCAAGGCAATAGAAAAACTTTTTATCATAGAAGATTTGCATAATTTTGGCGCATATTATGATTTAACGCTTATGGCATGGTCTAACAATTTCAACCGCGCGTGGCCGGAATTGAAGTCGCGTTACTCTGGTCGTTTTTACCGTATGTGGAACTATTATCTGCTTTCATGTGCGGGAGCATTTCGTGCTCGGGAGATGCAGCTGTGGCAAATCGTGCTTTCAAAAAAGGGCGTCATCGGCGGATATGATTCAATCCGTTAATCAATCTCGATTTGTGCTAGAATGAAAACATATGAACCCAACAATACAATACACGCTTACCGCCCAACACCTCATTATCACTTCCGATATTGAAACGCAGGTAAAGAAAGTCGTATCGGTGCTTCAAAAGTATATTGAACAGGGCGATGAGTCTGCCCGCGCTCATTTTGTCCTTCGTTTTGAAAAACAGCATATGTCGGATGGCATGTATATTGTCGAAATTGATTTTCACGCCCGGCATATTGATGCGGCGGCAAAAGGCGAGAAAGATATTTTGATCGCTGCGCTTGACGATGCACGAGACGAACTCGCAGAAGTACTCAGAACACACAAAGAAAAGAAAATACATTTCATACGCAGAGGTGCACGGAGTGTTAAAAACTTTTTGAGAGGTTTTCCAAATCGTAGAAATCAATAAACTGGCTGAAAGGCATTTCTTTTTTGCTTTCAGGTATGACTTTCGTGATGATAAAATGATTTTCTTTGAATTCAGCGGATGAAACAATAACCCTTATTTTTTTTGACGGGTCATTTTTTGGCGTGGCAAAAAAATATGTCCGCGGCCACGCAGCATACGCACGAAATTTCCGATAATTTTCAATCGAAGTATCATGCGCATCAATCAATCCGTCTTCTTTTTTGATTTTCTTGCAATGACTTGCAAGATGTTCGTCTTGAGGAATCGGTGTAATCTTATCCGCAAGATATTTTTTGATAATCTGCGGGAGCATCGTGGCAGCTTTTTCATTCAATTTAATGCGCAGTTCAGGGGCGGTTATGTCAGGAGAAATGGTCATTTTTTCAACGCCCAAAATCGCTCCTGTATCCAGTTTGAACGCCATTTTTTGAATGCACACGCCGGTTTCGCTATCACCATTTAGAATCGCTGATTCGACAGGCGTTGCTCCACGA
>DATKHE010000055.1:0-2277 GCA_035510395.1 Minisyncoccota bacterium | reverse complement strand
TCTCGCTTCACCCACCTCCATACTCACTCTCACTACAGCTTGCTTCAGGCATTGCCGAAAATTCCTGATTTGGTAGCCGCGGCAAAAGACGGCGGGTTTTCGGCACTTGCGCTTACCGACAATGGCAATCTCTACGGCGCAATCGAATTTTATAAAGAATGCAAAGACAAAGGAATAAAACCTATTATCGGCGTTGATTTTTATGTTGCCCCAAGAACACGAAATGATAAACAAGCCGGTATTGATGCGCGCCGCACACGGCTCGTACTTTTGGCAAAAGATTATGCTGGATACAAAAACATCATTCAGCTCGTAACGCATTCATATCTTGAAGGATTTTATTACAAGCCGCGCATAGACAAAGAACTCATTGAAAAATATCGCGATGGACTCGTAGCGATTGTCCCTGCGATGAATAGTGAAATCACGATGGCGCTCCAAGGAAATGATATTGAAAAATCTACCGATGTTTTGAAATGGTACAAGAAAATTTTTGGTGATGATGTGTATATGGAAATCACGCAACACCCGGATATTGATAATCATGAGGAGATGATGAAGCGCGCCGTATCCTCGGCACGCAATGCTGGTATTCCCCTCGTCGCAGGTCAAGAAGTCTACTATTTGAAGCCCGAAGACAAAATCGCTCAGCGCACCATGATGCTCGTGTCCTCAACCGGCGGCGAAGTAGACAGGAGCCAGCTCGAAGAAGACGGCGACTTTTCATTCATATCGGCAGATCAAGCAGACGTCAGATTTAGAGATATGCCGGAAGCCATAGAAAACAACGCGAAAATTGTTGAAAAATGCAATCTTGAAATCAAACTCGGTAATTGGGTATTCCCAAAATTCGAACTTCCAAAAGACGTCACGCCTGACGATGAACTTCACCGAATCGCGTTTGAAGGTTTTGCAAGACGCGGCATTCAAAAAACAGATGAAGCCGTCAAACGCGTTGAATACGAACTCTCGGTCATCAAAAACAAGGGCTATGCTCCCTATTTTCTCATCGTTGCCGATCTCTTGCGTTTTGCCCGCGAGAAAAATATTTTCTCAAACATCAGAGGTTCTGTTTCCGGATCGATGGCAACATACCTTGCAGGAATCACAAATATAAATCCGCTTGAATTTGAAATCCCATTCGAGCGATTCTTGAATCCTGACAGACCGTCGGCGCCGGATATTGATATGGACTTTGCTGATGACAGACGCGATGAAATTATTGATTATGCGCGGGAAAAATACGGCAAAGACAAGGTTGCCCAGATCGGAACATTTGGTACGATGGCGGCGCGCGGGAGTGTTCGCGATATTACGCGCGCGCTCGGATTCCCTGTTGAATTTGGAGACAAGCTCGCAAAGATGATTCCCATCGGCTCTCAAGGATTTCCGATGACTATCGACCGTGCGCTTGAAATGGTCACCGATCTCAAAAAATTATATGACACGGATGCGGATACAAAACGTGTTATTGATCTGGCAAAAAAAATCGAGGGTTGTGCACGGCATATCTCTGTCCACGCCGCAGGGGTCGTGATTGCGCCGACAGAACTCACCGATTTCACCGCCCTTCAATACGATACAAAAGGCGAAAATAAAATCATCACTCAGTATGATATGTACTCAATAGAGGAAGCCGGGCTTTTAAAATTCGATTTCCTCGGACTCAAAAACCTGACGATACTTTCCGAATCAGTCAGATTCGTCAAAGTCATCTACGGTAAAATAATTGATATTGAAAAAATTCCGTTCGATAACAAAAAAACCTTCGAACTCCTCGCAAAAGGCGAAACTGCCGGACTTTTCCAATTGAACGGCGAAGGAATGACCAAGTTTCTCAAAGATTTGAAGCCAACAACAATCCACGACATCAACGCCATGGTCGCGCTCTATCGTCCAGGTCCGATACAATTCATTCCCGAATATATCGCGCGCAAGCACGATCCGAAAAAGATTTCGTATCTTGATCCTGCGCTCAAGCCAATTCTTGAAAAAACATACGGTATTCTCGTGTATCAAGATGACCTTTTGATGATGGCGCACAATCTCGCCGGATATTCGTGGGGCGAAGTCGATAAATTCCGCAAAGCTGTCGGGAAAAAGATTCCAAAAGAAATGGCGGAACAAAAAGAAAAATTCATTGAAGGCTGTATAAAAACGAGCGGCTGGTCAAAAAAGAAAGCCGAAGAAATCTGGGGATGGATTGAGCCGTTCGCAGCGTACGGATTCAACAAAGCCCATTCTGTTTCCTACGGTAAAGTCGCATATCAAACGGCG
>DATKHE010000054.1:0-5892 GCA_035510395.1 Minisyncoccota bacterium | reverse complement strand
ATCATATCCCTCAATGCACGAAGTGTCTTTCAGATTTGATTCAAAAAATCTTTCAATCTTTTCATTGGGTACTCTTTTTGCACTTTTATTTTTTACCATTTTTGCGGGGCTGTATGCTTTTGCCCCTGAAGTTCTGGCGGTTGCGTTTCTTGATATTGGGCAAGGTGATTCCATTCTTATCACTTCGCCGTCAGGGAATAACATGATCATAGATGGCGGACCGGACAAATCAGTCCTCTCTGCGCTTGGCAGACACATGCCGTTTTGGGAACGTTCTATTGATGTCATGCTTGCAACACATCCCGACGCTGACCACACGGCGGGACTTTCATATGTGCTCGATAGATTTCATATCGGGGCATTCATCGATCAGGGAAAAGATTCGGGGACGCTCACGTATCACACGCTTGAGCAAAAAGTTGCGGATAATAATGTCCCGCGATTTCTCGCGAAACGGGGAATGGATATTGATTTTGGCGATGGCGCTGATTTTTTAATTTTGTACCCCGACAAAGATGTCTCACAAGTGCCTGACACAAATCTTGCATCAATTGTCGGCAAGCTTTCATACGGCAACACAGCATTTATTTTGACGGGAGATGCGCCGAAATCGACTGAAGATCATCTCGTCGCGCTCGATGGTTCACGGCTCGAAGCAAATGTTTTGAAAGTCGGGCATCACGGCTCAAAAACATCTTCAGACCCTGTATTTGTGAATACAGTTCATCCCCAGTACGCCGTTATTTCCGCAGGAAAAAATAATATGTACGGATTTCCTGCCACACAGACCATCGATACCCTCCAAAATGAAGGCGCAAAAATTCTCATCACATTTAATCTTGGTGATATTGTATTTACTTCAGATGGGAATAAAGTTATGGAAAAATAAAAGAGACACATCCTGTGTCTCTTGCTAAAAATGAGAAATGCAATCAATTTCGCATTTTATAACATTCATTTTATCGTTGTGCCAAATGGTGCCCTTCAGCTTTTTTCCATCGGCAATAGGGAGAAGAAAATATTTATCTGAATCCATCATTGCGTCAAACGGCAATGTATCTTTTTGAAAAGGAAACCATCTCGGCGTGTCCATTTCTCTTGTTTCTTGGGGTTCACCTTTGAATTTCCTTACGAGGAAAAAATTACAATGATAATCTCCCCAAGGATTTACAAAAAGAATTTCAGCGACTTTTTCAAAATCCTCCGGTTGTGCGATTACGGTACTTTCTTCACGAAGCTCGCGCATCGCAGAGGTCTCGATTGAAGTATCGCTCGATTCCATTCCACCGCCGTACCCATTAAACTTATCGGCAAGTCCTCGTTTGATTGCCTTTTCGCTCCGTTTTTTGGACGCCAGACAAATTTCTTCACTCTCTCCAGATTTTCTTACAAGGTACGTGACTGTTCCGCGAATTGTCTTTGAAGTATTCATTCTTTCCACATTCTACACCATTTTTTAATAAAAAAACGGCGTGTCAGGCCGTTGTCAGTCGTTGAAGAAAATATTCATGAACTTCAGCTGTCATTTCCATGTATCCGCGGAGACGAAGTACTTCTTCCGACCACGGATCATTTTCCGCGAGCGCGTCAGAATATGCGTCAAATGCCTTATAATAGGCTCTTGAGGCTTCTTCGTAAGATCTGGCTATTTCCGATTTCTTTTGGCTTTGTATTCGCGCTTTACGGGTAAGAGCCCATTCCACTATGGCAAAATTGCAGCCTACAATGAGAATGAGTACAAGGAAAAGTAACCTGAGTAAGGCAAAGATCAAGGTTTTCATTTGAGACGAACACTACTTCATCGCGGGATTTTTTGCAAAGGAAAACAGCGGCGTCCGCCTAGGCGGACGCCGCTGTTGTTCTCCTTATTTATATCAATCCTGCTTTCTTGAGCGTCGCATACGCGCCGTTTTTGTTAATTGTTTTTATCGCGCGCGCAGAGATCCTCACCCGAATGCTTTTTTTGAGTTCGGGAATATAGATCTTTTTGCTCTGCAAATTGACATGTCTCCGAACTTTTCCCGTCGGGTTGTATTGTGTCGCGCGAGTGCGGTTTGAATACCCGCCGCCGACAAGTGAAGTGCTTTTTGTTATTGGACAGCTTTTTGCCATAGGTAGAGACACTATCATATATGTTAGAATGAGGCAACGTATCCCGTTAGAAACACGAGATGCTGTTACGGAAACCGAGATACAACATTTATGATTCGTTCACATTACTCACTTGCACATAATACGGAAACCGAAGCATTCTCATGCGAGGTTTCTTGTTTCTAATTGGGATGGATGTAACATTTTCCATATTTTCCATCATCGTTTTGATTTTTTCCGTCGTCATACACGAAGTGTCTCACGGATACGCTGCGCTTTTTGAAGGTGATCGCACTGCAGAGATGCAGGGGAGGCTTACGCTCAATCCCCTCAAACACATAGACCTTTTCGGCTCAATCATCGTACCTGCACTGTGCGCCCTTTTTGGTGGGTTTATGTTTGGTTGGGCAAAACCGGTGCCGATAAATCCGTACAATTTTCGTAATCAAAAATGGGGTGAGGCGATCGTCGCGTTCGCCGGTCCGCTCTCAAACATTATCCTTGCCCTCATATTCGGACTCATTCTTCGCTTCGATTTAGGAATTGTAGATTCCCCGACGGGAGATATTTTGGGTATGATCGTCCTCATCAATCTCACGCTTGCAATTTTCAATCTCATCCCGATCCCTCCGCTTGATGGTTCGCGAATTTTCTTTTCTTTTTTGCCCGCGCAATTCAACAAAATGCGCGCGCTCCTCGACCGTTATGGTCTCATTATTATATTTCTCCTCATATTTATCTTGGCGCCGATCGCAAGTGTCATCGTGCAGTTTTTCTTCACTCTGCTTACAGGTATTTCAATCTAATTATTTTTTAAGGAAATAAAAAAAAGTAGCGATGGTGAGTCGCTACTTGTTATCCCATTCATCTTTTGTATCGTAGCCAGGACATTTTCTTTCACGAATTTCATATATGCCACACAAACAAAGAGCGGACATCAATGTTTCGTGAAAGTCTTTGAAAGTCCGTAAAACTCGTCTGTTGTGAACCGTGCATAGCAAGAAATCGAGTTCTCCAGGAAACGATTGTATCGGTTTTAGATTTGCCGAAAAGACTTTGAGATATCCAACGAAAGTGTGAAACCTATCATCGGGGCATCCTAAGATGTACCATGCCATCCACCCTGGTAATCTAGAGGCAAGCCAACGTGTCCTCACGATTGTCGCCTCCCCGCTTCCTTTTACGACAATATATTTTTCCTTCGGAGAACCCGCCACATCGGCAATTTTTTGTAACGTTGCGGTTATTGCTTCATCCAGCGAAAAGATCAAACTATCAGTCGGGACGCTGATTCGAGTATTCATGGAGTTAAGGGGTTTAAAGAGGTTCTGGGTGATACCCTACTCTGTCTACGATTTTTTGCAACTGTTGCCGCGAGATAAAAAAACAGCGATGATTAGTCGCTGCTGTTAAGTGGGGCGCAAAATTGCGTCGTAGGCAGGTTGTACACAAACTCACACACCCGCAATTCTTCTTTGATCAGGTGCTCCGCTTCGGGATGGGCGTTGAGAAAACTCTGTGACAAAATGGTTGCTATGATCACTTCGCTTTCTCCATCAAAACAAACCTCCGTCGATAATAGCTTTTTGGATGTGCGTCCATGATTGCTTTCCAAAAAGACATCGCAGAGAGGATGATTGTCTTTTGCCACAAGCCGAGCCGCGGGTATGACATTCATCGTCAGCCTCGCAGCAATTTTGTGAGTGGCTGCGCGGACGCCCTCATAGAGCAAAGACGTATCGCCTTCCTTGAAAGTATCAATATTCATAGGAGTAAGGGTTGAAAGTTGTTGATGGGTACGTGTTCTGTATTCAGCCTACGTTCGTTTGCATTATTTTGCAAAGGATAGTAATGTATTCCTCGCGTCTCTGACGCTCGTTTTTTAAAAGAAATAGGTGAGTAATCGTAAGAAGGCACATTCTCGTTTTCTTCGGTGAAGTACACGCTGTTTCAAACCAATCGATTCCTTTGCCCAGTATTTCTGGTTGCTAGTTATCAGTTGTAAGTAGTTAGTTAATTCTTATTAAATGCCAACCATAAACCAGTTAGTAAAAAGAAAAAGAACCATTCTGCACCGGAAATCAAAGTCCGTGGCGCTCACGCGCGGGTTCAACACGCTTGAAAATCGCCCGAAATTTTACAACGCGCCTTTCAAACGCGGCGTATGTATAAAGGTCACGACCAAGACTCCAAAAAAGCCAAACTCGGCGATTCGAAAAATCGCCCGTGTTCGTCTCTCAAACGGTCTTGAAGTGACGGCATATATTCCGGGGATGGGACACAATTTGCAGGAACACGCAGTGGTGCTTCTTCGCGGCGGTCGTGTAAAAGACGTGGGACTTCGTTATCAGGTAGTGCGAGGCAAGCTCGATGCGGGAGGAGTGGAGAAAAGAATGAAAGGACGAAGCCAGTACGGTGCAAAAAAGCCAAAGGCAGCAAAGTAAGACCAATAATCAAATAGCAAAATAGCTAAATATTCAAGCCAATGCGAAAAAAAACAAATATAAAAAGAGAACTTGCTCCTGACGTCAAATACGAATCAGAGAAAATCGCCAAATTCACCAATTACATAATGTTGTCGGGGAAAAAAGCGACCGCACGAAAAGTAATGTATGACACGCTTGATTTGATAAAAGAAAAAGCAAAAGTTGAGAATCCGATTGAAATCTTTGAAGCGGCTCTCAAAAATACCGCGCCGAATGTCGAAGTTCGCTCGCGTCGCGTCGGTGGAGCAAACTATCAGGTGCCGGTAGAAGTTCGTCCAGAAAGACGCAATGCGCTCTCGATGAAATGGATTATCACTGCCGCTCGTTCAAAAAAGGGAAGTGAAATGCACAAGAAACTCGCGGATGAAATCATCGCATCAGCAAAAGGCGAAGGCGAAGCGGTCAAGAAACGAGAAAATGTCCACAAGATGGCGGAGGCGAACAAAGCGTTCGCCCACTTTGCCTGGTAGACGCAGAACTCACGCGGACTAACGCGGAAAGCAAGATTTATATTGTGGTTTGCTGTGTCGGTTGTTTGATATTATAATCATCACTATGGCAAAAGATTGGACAAATCTATACAAAAAATATAAGGGTCTTTGGGTGGCGCTTGCTGCTGATGAAAAGACGGTTCTTGGAGTTGGCAAGACTGTAAAAGAAGCTCTCACTAAAGCAAAACAAAAAACGGATGTGATGCCGTTTCTTACTCGCGTGCCTGAAAATCTTTCGGCTTACGTTGGCAGTTTCTAAATTTCTATGAAGTTCGCCTATAAAGGTTTCGAAGTTTGATTATTTCCTCTCCATCCTGTATCTTTATCCCACCAAGCAAACGCTTGTTTTTTATTTTCTAAACACTATATGAACCGCGACTATCCATTGGACAAAGTACGAAATTTTGGAGTGATTGCTCACATCGATGCGGGCAAGACGACGACATCCGAGCGCATTTTGTATTACACCGGAATGATTCACAAAATCGGCGAGGTGCATGAAGGCGAGACCACGACCGACTGGATGGAACAGGAACGCGAACGAGGCATCACCATTACTGCCGCGGCGATTACGTGTTTTTGGAATCCTTCATATATGCCAAAGGGTGATGATTCAAAAAAGTGCCGATTCAATGTCATCGACACTCCCGGACACATCGACTTTACGGTGGAAGTAAAACGCTCGCTTCGCGTGCTCGACGGCGCGGTCGTTGTTTTCGACGGAGTGGCAGGAGTTGAACCGCAGTCGGAGACCAACTGGCGCTATGCGGACGAATCAAATGTTCCTCGCATCTGTTTTATAAACAAAATGGACAGAATGGGCG
>DATKHE010000053.1:0-15931 GCA_035510395.1 Minisyncoccota bacterium | reverse complement strand
CTATTGACGTGCTATCCATCTGATCTTTACCTTTTATTCCATCAAAAAGTATTTCAACATCATCGACTGTTTTTCCGATTGGTCCGATGACATCGAGAGATGAAGCCATCGCCATAAGTCCATAGCGGGATACAGAGCCGTAGGTCGGCTTCAAACCGACCACCCCACAGAAGCTCGCTGGCTGACGCACCGAGCCCCCTGTGTCTGATCCTAGGGCACCGAGCGCACCATCCATAGCGACAGCGGCAACAGAACCGCCTGATGAACCACCAGAAACTCGGGTCTCATCACAGGGATTTTTGGTTACGCCAAATGCCGAATTTTCGGTAGAGCCACCCATGGCAAATTCGTCCATATTCGCACGGCCGAGAAATACTACTCCGGCTTTTTTCAATTTTTCGATCGCTGTCGCGTCATACGGCGCAACATATCCATCGAGAATTTTTGACGCTGACTGCGCGCGTCTGCCTTTTATCAAAATATTATCTTTTATGGCAAGTGGGATTCCAGCAAGAATATTTTTCGGACCAACGAGTTTTTGCGCCTCGTCTGCTTGCTTCAAAACATCATCGTAAATTTCAAGATACGCGTTTATAGATTTATTTTTCTTTTTGATTTCTGCGAGGTACGCCTCAGCAAGCTCGCGCGCGGTAAAATCACCTTTTACAAGATGCTCATGGGCTTTTCGTATGGTGAGATTTTTTACATCAATCATATTAGAGAATTTTCTTAACTTTCACCCAATTCTTTTCCGATTGAGGCGCAAGCTTTATGAGGTTGTCTGTATATATGCCAGATTCGTGCGGAGGAGTATCTTCACGCATGACATTGCGCAAGTCCCCCACCTTTGCGGCGCCCGCAGCGGGCGCCGCCTTATCTATTTGCCCAATATACGCCAAAATGTTCTCCATATCTTTTCGATACTTTTCCTTCTCTTCTGTCGTGAGTTTTAGCCGAGACAATTTCGCCAATTTCTCAATATCTTCAATACTTATCATTCAGAGAATATAGCACGGGGGAGCTTTTTTGGAAAAAAGTTTCAACAAATCAGTTTATGCAAACAAAGAGAACAACACTTTATCAAAACCTGGCAACAATTTAAGTTTTTTTGCTTTTTCTAATGTCACCCATTGATAATTTTGGGCTTCCCAATCAAGTTTAATCTTTTCAGTATTTATATTGACTAAAACTGGGTGAACAATCCACGTTTTTTTATACTTTGGTTCATCCTGATTTAAAATTATCCCTGGATGGATAGAAATAATATTTTTCTTTGCTAAACCAACCTCTTCTTTGAGTTCCTGCCATACTTTTTGTTCTAAACTCTTATCATCATCAAGAAAACCAGAGATTCCATTCCAATACTCTGGATATAATCTCATGTTTTTACTTCTTTGCACGAGCAGGATTTTATTTTTATACTTCAAGACACAATTTATAACAGGTGCCCACCGAATATGAGTGAAATCAACTTGTTCTTTTCTTGGCTTAAATTTTTGTTCTTTTTTATTCGTTAAGAAGCTTGAGAAATTCTTTTTCAGAGAGGATTGTGACGCCAAGAGAACGGGCTTTTTCGAGTTTTGAGCCGGGGGCATCCCCTGCGATGAGATATGAGGTCTTTTTTGAAACAGAATCGCCCGGATGTCCGCCAAGTGCGCGAATTCTTGCTTCGGCTTCGGGACGAGATAGAGAGAGCGTACCAGTGATGACGAATGTTTTGCCGGCAAGCGGTCCCTCACCAAGATTTTTTGGTGAGGGATTAGTGATTTTGAGTTCCTTCAATAATCTATCAAGCATTTTGCCGTTCTGTTTGTTCTTGAACCATTCAAAAAGTGTCTCCGCAACGACAGGACCTATGCCGTTCATTTTTTCAAGCGTTTCTTTTGTTGCCCCACGCAATTTTTCAATTGATTTAAATTCCTGCGCGAGCAAATGCGCGTTTTCTTCTCCCACGTGGTCAATCGAAAGTGCAGTGATAACACGAGGGAGCGTGGTTTTTCGCGCATTTTGAATAGCGGAGATGATATTTTCTGCTGAAAGCTCGCCAAATCTCGGAAGCTCTTCTATCTCGTCTTTTTCGAGTGCAAAAATATCAGGCAGAGATGATATGAGATTGTTTTCAAGAAATGCGTCTATGATTTTCGGACCCATACCGTCGATGTTGAGTGCCGTGCGGGAGACCGCGTAGCGGAGTTTGCGGCGCAAAAGCGTAAATGAACTCTTATCAACACAACGATACGCCGCTTGTCCCGGGATGCGTTCGATTCGTCCGTCTCCTCCGCATTCAGAAATATGTGTTGGGAAAACGAACGGCTTTTGTTTGTTCGTCCGCATGTGAAGTACGACCGAAATAATATCCGGAATAATATCACCGGCTTTCTGTATTATGACGGTGTCGCCAATTCTCACATCCAATCGTCTTATTTCATCTTCGTTGTGAAGCGTTGCACGAGCCACCGTAGTCCCTGCGACAGAGACCGGTGTGAGCACTGCGACAGGCGTAATGACTCCTGTTCGTCCAACCTGAAAAACAATATCTTCAACGACAGTCGTCACTTGTTCGGCTGGAAATTTAAACGCAATTCCCCATCGAGGCGCTTTGCCCGTGTATCCAAGCGCATCCTGATACTTTTTCTCATTCACTTTTATGACCACCCCGTCAATCAAATATTCCATTTTGTCCTTTTTCTTCTCCCAGGCAGTATAAAAATGCATAATATCTGTTACGCTCGTACACACCTTTGAGTCCTTATTCACTTTGAATCCTAAATCGCGTAAATAGTGGAGTTCTTCATTTTGCGTCGGAGGGAATGGTTCACCTGTTTGCGCAACGTCATAAATAAATACATCAAGATTGCGAGATGCGGCGATTTTCGGGTCGAGCTGGCGAATTGAGCCCGCGGCGACATTGCGAGGATTTGCAAAAAGCGGTTCCCCTGCTTTTGCCCGCGCCTTGTTTAAAAGTTCCAAATTTTTCTTTGCCATCCAAATCTCGCCTTCGACAATAATATCTATGTCACGCGTTAGCCGAAGCGGTACTGCCTCGATCGTGCGCACATTCATCGTCACATCCTCGCCTATTGTGCCGTCCCCGCGGGTCGCCGCAGTCGTAAGCATTCCTTTTTTGTATTCGAGCACTACTTTAAGTCCATCAATTTTGAGTTCGGCAACATAACTCGGCTTTTCTTCTTTGCCTGTCGCATCTTTCAAAAATTTCTTCACGCGTTCATCAAACGCCGTAATATCTTCTTCATTAAAGGCGTCATTAAAGGACCATTGCGGGACTTTGTGCGGAACTTTTTGAAATTCTGGGAGCGGTTTACCCGCAACGCGCTGTGTCGGCGAGTCAGACGTGCGAAGTTCAGGATATTTTTCTTCGAGCTCTGCGAGTTCGCGCTTGAGCGAGTCAAGTGCTTCCGCAGAAATTTCCTCACGGTCGAGCACGTGGTAAAGATAGCGATGATGCTCTATCGTTTTTCGTAGTTTCTCGACACGCGCTCGTATATCTGAAGAAATTACTGCCATAACGATTTAGTAATTTAGTTCAAGACCGCGTTCGACGAGATTTTGATTGCCATAATCTGGAGTTGATGGACTTGAGGAGGGACAAATGTTGTACCCGCGAGAATCAATCGTCGTGCCAGAACTTGTTTTTGTAACAGTCACAACCGAACAATAATAATTGGGACTAACAGCGTACACATTCATATCAAATGTTGTGGTTGTCGCACTGCCGGGAGTTTGGGTAAATGAAAGAGTACTTCCGCCGCACGCAGGTGCCGGAGTAGCGGAATCATTTTCAAAAGGACTTATACTTTCGGTGGAAAGCGTATCCCAATAATGCGCACACTCGGCGCCCGAATCGGCTGCATAAAATGCGTATTCTGATTCCCTGCCAGATGACGAGAGCGCTAGTTCCTTGATTGTGAGACTGAAAATAGAAAGCCCGATCGAGAGAAGGAGGCTCGCTGCCAGGACAGCAAAAAGAATGGCAAAACCGGAGTTTTTGTATTGTCGTGTGCCATATGTCGTGTGTTTTATTTTCATATATTGAATATATGTTCTGAAACAGTAACTGATTGAGTTGCCGTGTAAATGCTTGTCTGCCAAGAAACCGTGGCTGTTACAATCGCCTCATTATTGCTCGTACCAGGAACATAGGAAACATCGACGGTGCGGGTAAATATTGTTGGGATAATCGTATTTGTCGGCGGATTAGGAGGGGCATAGCTATACCATCCATTTGTACTGTCAAAATTTATGGGTGTGCCACAAAGAGCAGAATTGGTGCTGCTGTTCGTGCAGGTTGTAATTGCGCTTGAAAAATTCGTATTTGTCGTATCAATTTGGCAATGAGTAGTACCTCCACCCATGCAGCCGGCAGCGACAAACTGCTCGAGCCAAGGGGCAGCTGGAGAGGCAAGGAGATTAGTGTCCCTGACGTTTCGCACATATTCAATCGCATCCTGCGCGAGATACGTCGCGGTAACTTCATTCTGGGCATACAACGATGAGCTCAGACCTTTTTCTGCGATGACGAGCGGACCGGTGATTGCAAGCGAAAGAATGGCAATAGCTACCAACGTTTCGACGAGAGTAAAACCACGGATCTTGGAGCGTGAAGCGTGAAGCGTGAAGCTCCAAAAAGACAGGGTCTTTTCTGACGTTTCAAGTTTCAAGTTATAAGTTTTAAGAGAAGGTTTCATGTTTTAAGTTTTATGATCCTATCTGCCGCTCTGAAACAGTAGTCTGAATATTGAATGTTGATGCAGACGTGCCACTTCCTGACGTACCACCGACAGTGATCAGAACACGGGGCTGAATACTGCCCGGAGTACCGACAAGATAAAACTTTAGAGACTGGATAGTGATGTTAGGAGCAGTGATAGGAAGCGAAGTTTCCCCGCTCGATTCCATTATCTGAGCACCGGAAAGAGAATATGTTATCGAAGGATTTCCCGTATCACTTGATGTGAATGTAAATTGCGTATCACCTGACGAGCAATTACTAGGACTGTCAGGACAGGAATAATTCGTCCCCACTCGTATCTCTCTCACCATACTGTCGAGGGCAAAATCGAGATTATCCATAACGAGTTTGAGCGACTGGGCTTTGTTGTTCGCAGCGACAACAGTAAAAATCGTACTCGTCGCCATAAGCATCACAATAGTGAATATGCCGATTGAAACAATCATCTCGATGAGAGTAAAACCACGGATCTTGGAGCGTGAAGCGTGAAGCGTGAAGCTCCAAAAAGACAGGGTCTTTTCTGACGTTTCAAGTTTCAAGTTATAAGTTTTAAGAGAAGGTCTCATGTTTCAGGCTTAAAGATTTAATTACAGCTCGTGTCGTTTACGACCGATATTTGTCCTGTGCTTCCGACAATGATTCCCCGAAAATGTGACTCGGTTGGGTCTTGAATACAGATTTCCGCCTCTTCCGTGCTCAAAGATTGTGATCCATTGATATAAAAAATAGCATTGGGGTTAGGACGCACAAACGATATATCAAGAGGTTGATTGATAAGGCTTGTCCAGTGGGTATCATCGCTTGAATAATTAACGCTCCTTATAGTGAAGCCGTGACCTAGACTAAATGTTGTCACCGCATTAGTAGAGGGACCAGAGATATACGTGTAGTTGGCGTAAGTGTAGAGACCATTACTTCCAATACTGCCTAAATTATTGAAAAGAATGTACTGCATATTATTGTTTGTGTTGAAATCCACACCATAAGAAGAATTCAGACATCCTTCATTGGAACAGCCTGACGATGCAGAGTGAACGCTGATGCCGTAATTCTGAGCCTCACGGACAGAGAGCGCGACTTCGTAGGCAAGATTTGAAAGTATGACGCTCGAATTGAATTGCGAATTGCTGAAGACAGCGATACTCGTGATGATAATAAAGATGGAAATAACGACAAGAAGTTCGATGAGAGTGAAACCGCGATTCTTGAAGTTTGAAGCTTGAAGCTTCAGACAAGATAAATCTTTGTTGTTTTTTTTCTGACACCTCACGTTCCACGATTCACGATTCATACTTTCATTATACCGCACCTATGAGCGTCGCGAGAGTAATGCCGAAAAGATATGCAGCGATAGCGCCGAGAATAATAAATGGCCCAAAGGGTATTTCGTGTCTGCCAAAACGAACCGAGCCTTTTTTCATCCTCTCCCCAATCAAAACAAAAACACCGAAAATCGCGCCGCTCCAGACCGCAAGACAAAGCGAGGCTATGCCTCCGGAAATACCGAGCCACCAGCCAAGAGACAGCGCGAGCTTTGGATCGCCAAGTCCCATCCACTTCCCTCGCGATAAAAGCCACAGGAGGAAAAAAGGTAGTGCGCACAAAAATCCTGCGAGAAATCGTACATACCCCTCTCCTCCTGAAAAAACAATTACTGCCGTATAGATGAGCGCGAAAAATGCTGCGCCATATGACAGTCCATCAGGAATAATCTGATGACGAATATCATATATGGCAATCGCAACATAGAAAGAAATGATTATGAGGGAAAGAACGAACAGCGCGCATTGATATATATTTTCCGGAACACCGATACAATATCCCGCAAGAGCAAAAAGTACCGCGGTCGTTGTCTCAACCAAAACATATTGAGAAGAAATCTTTGATTTACAGTAGCGGCATTTCCCGCCAAGAAGAATAAAACTCAAAATCGGAAAAAGGTCGGAAGTTGAAAGCGTATGCCCGCAGGAAAAACATTTTGATCTGCCTCTTATAAACGATGCGCCTGTGCCAAAACGCAAGACGACGACATTGAGAAAGCTTCCAATAATTGCCCCGAGAACAAAGAGAGAGAAAAGGTAGAGAATCATTGCGGTGGAAGCTGCGTATAATTGTATGATCCGCTCAAGTTTGAACAAAATCCGCTGCTGCCCGCGCTATCAGTTTGATTATTCGGTACTTCGAGATTTGTACCGACACAATATGATGTTCCATCGCTCGAATAATAGCCGTATGAAAAACCCTGTGGATCGGTAGTCGGCAAATCACCCGTATCCGTCAAAACACTCTGAAGTGTTTTGAGTGCTGTTGAATCACCGGGTGAGGCTGAATAATATTGTGTTGCTGTGGGATAGGAACGCTCGGCACTATAATATTGGGCGAGATCGACTTGAACTTCTTTCAAATCGGATAAACGGCGATCGTCTCGGGCGCTTGAACGAGCTGCGGATGTTGATTCGAGAACGATAGTGATAAGTATGCCAATGATTGCAATGACAATCATCAATTCGATGAGGGTAAATCCAGTAGTAGATTTTGGCATTGCACGCGATGTGCGTGCGGGCAAAAGCCGATGCCAAAATTCACTACTGGAAAAACCTTTATTTTTCATTTTGGCAATTGTAACAAAAACAAAACACCCCGCAAAGCGGGGTGTTTTTCAAGAGAAAGATCTAGAAACTAGTTACAAGAGTAGGTAGAAGAAACTGCATTCGGAAAATCATTAGTGAAGCTTGCTACCGTATTTGTGACAGCTGCTTTTACACTGGTTGAAGCTGTTCCTGAATAGTCAACACAGAATGCTCCAGTCTGTCCCGTCAAACCGGCAGCAAAGAACCATTTGCCACCATTTGCAGGAGAAGTTCCGTCCCAGCCATAGTAGATATAAGTAGTTGGAAGACTGCTAGCTAAAGAATATAAACTTGAATCTGCAGCGGTTGTATCGTTGAAAAGTGTTCCACTTGCTGCCGTACCTCCTGCAGTAGCACCAGTAATACCTGCTGACGGTTGATAAGGTGTACCTACAACATACGATGTTCCCGTTGTACCAGAGAAAAGCTGCGCTTGTGAACGCATAGACGCGAGCTGTTCCTCAGTCTTCCCATCATTTCCTTTATTTCGCGCTGTACTCAAAGAAGCGAGAACGATGGATGCCAAGATACCAATGATGGCGATGACGACGAGTAATTCGATGAGAGTGAAACCTTTATTTCTTTTCATAATTTTTAAATGTCTTTTGACTGATAAATATTGATAACGGGTTTTTCAACCCTTTTTTGGCTGTAAGACCTCTCGCTATTATACTCCCTTGAGTCTTCGGCGTAAAACAGGGTGTGGATAACCGAGGACATGGGACATGGAGCACGTAACATGCAGCATGGGAAATGAAACAGAAGAAGAAATGCTCCATGCTCCATGTTACGTGTTCTATGATATGGACGAGGACATATTGTATATAGGTACGAGGACGGACGCGAGGAGAAATCCGACGCCGATACCCAAAAGGACGATCATAACTGGCTCAATAAGGTCAACGAGCGTATCCACTGCATTTGATACTTCGCGCTGATAGAAATTTGAAAGGGTTTTGAGAATTTTTCCAAGCTCTCCGGTCTCTTCGCCCACTTTTATCATTTGTATCATCATTCCGGGGATTTCTTTTCGGTGCTCGCCGAGTGCTTCTGAGACGGATTTTCCCGTTTTCACGCCTTCGACGGCTTCCTCCAAAATCGATTTGTAGACGGCATTTCCTACAACTCCTGCCGTGAGCTCAAGGGCGCGCACCATCGGGATGCCGGACGAGAGCATCGTGTTCATATTGTCTGCGATGCGGGAAAGATAGAGTTTTTGGTAGAGATTTTTCGCGAATGGTGCGGTGATTTTGAACTCATCCCACGTGATTTTGCCGACAGGTGTGCGCAAAAATCGGAAAAAAAGAAATATGGCAATCACAAGCACGATAACGATGAATATGCCGTAATTGATAAAGAATGCGCTGAGCGACAGCACGAACTGCGTGTAGACCGGAATCGCCTGTCCTGACGATGTGATGATGGAGCTTATTTTCGGAATAACGAGCGTGAGCATCAGAACCATCACCGTGACAAAGGTGAAAATGACGAATGCCGGATAGATGAGAGCGTTTTTTGCTTTTGAGTTTACTGCGTATGTTCTATCAAGATAATCAGCGAGAAAGAGAAGTATCTCATCGAGCTTGCCCGATTCCTCGCCCGAACGAATCATATTGATATAAAAGTCGGAGAAGATTTTGTCGTGCTTTGCGAGAGCTTTTGAAATGGAAGTTCCCGATTGGAGATCATCCGCAACTTCTGCGAGCGTGTGACCAAGAAACTTGTTTTCTGTCTCTGAAGAAAGCAGACGAAAGACACGAAGCGCGGAAACCTGCGCTTCAAACAAGGTCGCCATCTGACGCGAGAGTACGACGAGTTCTTTGTTTGATACGCGATTGAAAAATCCGATGTCGCGGCTGAAAATTGATCCGCCTTTCCCCGCGGGAACGATGGAACTCACCGTAAGTCCTCGGCGCTGAAGAGAGGTGATGGCAACATCAATGGTGATGGCATCGATTGATCCAGTATTTTTATTTCCCTCTTTGTCTATGACGTTATAATTGAAAAGCATAAATGATTTTTATAACAACCGCTCAAGAACTTTTGGATTGGTCGAGTAGCGATAAGCATTTTCTGCGGTGATTTCTCCGCGGCGAACGAGCTCTGCAAGCGAACGGTTCATATCAATCATATCATTCTCGCTCCCTGTTTCTATGAGCGTGTCTATTTCGTGTACCCGATTCTCGCGGATAAGATTCGAGGCGGCGGTGCTATTGATCAAAAGTTCATAGGCTGGAATAAGACCACCAGAAATACGCGGCACAAGGCGCTGAGAGAATATACCGGTCAAAGTCGAGGCGAGCTGTATGCGAATCTGCTGCTGCTGTCCTGCCGGGAATGAGTCGATGATGCGGTTGATAGTTTGTGCGGCATTATTTGTGTGAAGAGTTGAAATCACGAGATGTCCCGTTTCAGCGGCAGATACGGCGGTTGCCATTGTCTCTATTCCGCGCATCTCGCCGATAAGAATAACATTGACGTCTTCGCGGAAAACACTTTTGAGCGCTGAACTGAAATCAATCGTGTCGACGCGCACTTCGCGCTGATCGACGATGGATTTTTTTGGCGTGTAAATATATTCAATCGGGTCTTCGATGGTGATGATATGCTCGGCACGCGTTTGGTTTATACGTTCGACCATTGCGGCGAGGGTCGTCGTCTTGCCGTGTCCTACCGGACCCACAACGAGAAAAAATCCTTGGCGTTTTTCGCAGAATGTTTCAAGAACAGGCGGCAGATTAAGTTCTTCAAATGATTTGATATTTTTTGGGATGAGACGGAATGCAAACGCGACGAGCCCCTGCTGAAAATATCCGTTGCCGCGAAAACGTCCCTTGTCTTTGTAGCTGTATGAAAAATCTATTTCCTTGTTGCGCAAAAAGAGCGCCTTGTCGTCAGGCGTGAGAACGACGCCGGCAAATCCGAGCATATCTTCTTTGGTGAGAATCTTTTTTGTCAAAAGCGGCGTGAGCAATCCGTCAACGCGCACCGTCGGATAGCGTCCAGCGGAAAGATGCAAATCGGACGCCGATTCCTTTATGACGACATCTATGAGGGATTCAAATTCTTTTTGATAATCCATTTTTCTTGAAACTTAAACCTTGAAGCGTAAAACTTTAAATCTGAAACGGTTATGAGACATCATTTCTTTGTTTGATGTTCCACGTTTCATATTTCAAGCTTTACGACCTTTCTTGGTATTATAAATTTTAACGACTTCGTCAAAGACTTCTGATGGAATGGCGCTAGCTTTGACGATATAGCCGTCAGCATTCAATGCTTTTGCCCGCTCGATTTGAGAAGACTGATTTTCATTGGTGAGCATAATAATGGTCGCGTTCGGGACAAGCCTCTCATCGCGAATGGTTTTCAAGAGATCGATGCCGTCCATATTCGGCATAATGACGTCGAGCAGCATAATGTCGGGCATCGCGCCTTCGCGAAGCTTTTTCAGCGCTTCAAGAGAGCCGGTGGCAATGTCGACGGAAAATTTTTTGTTCAGAAACTTTTGGGAGTACATTCCGAGCAAAAATTTGTCGTCGTCCACGATGAGAATCTTTGTGCCGTTTGGTTCCATAGTGTTCTTATTATACACAAATCGACTCTACGTTACACCTTTGCGACTTCCTCAAAGGGAATAGACTTTTGAAACGCCTTCATAATGGCGTCTTCTTTCATCGTGATAAGCCCTTTCGCTCGGGCGATTTTGTATATATTTTCCTCCGTTGGGTTCGTAAGCACCGCGTGCTCTATGTCTTTGTCCATAATAACGACTTCCGCGACTGCCACTCGTCCGCGCGTACCCGTAGGACATGTTGGCGTCGGTATTGCTTTGTACACCTTATCCCCAAACTTCAGATCTTTTTTGAACGCAGCCGGCAAGTCTTCAAATTCCTTATCAATCATAATCTTGATGCTGCCCTCGACAGGAATAGCTTCTCCCCCGTCATCACAGAGCTTGGTGACAAGCCGCTGAGCGACAGAACAAATGAGTGTCGGTGCGATGAGGTACGGATCGACGCCCATATCTATGAGACGCGGAATGACACCGATGGCAGTGTTTGTGTGAATGGTGGACAAAACCAAATGTCCGGTAAGCGCTGCCTGAATAGCAAGACCCGCTGTTTCTTTGTCGCGGATTTCTCCGACCATAATAATGTCGGGGTCCTGGCGCAGCGCAGTGCGCAGACCGTTTGCAAAGGTGTACCCGATTTCTGGACGAACTTGTGATTGATTTACTCCCTCAACATTGTATTCGACGGGATCTTCAAGCGAGAGAATATTTTTCCCGTCATCATTGATTTCGTTTAACATCGCGTACAAAGTCGTTGACTTTCCCGAACCTGTCGGACCTGAAATCAAAATCATCCCGAACGGCTTGTCCATCGCTTCTCGCAAAAGCACGATATTTCTTTCCGAGAGTCCGGTGTCTTCAAGGCGCTTTACGCCTTTTTCTTTGTCGAGAATACGCATCACGACTTTTTCTCCATAATAGGTCGGGAATGTCGAAACGCGAAAATCTATTTTGCGGCTGTCGATACGCGCGGAAAAGCGACCATCCTGCGGTTTTCGCTTTTCATCGAGCTTCATATTGGCGAGCACTTTAATGCGCGCGACGACGGCATCGTGAACTTTGACCGGCAAAATCAAACTGGTATTCAAAACGCCGTCGACACGAAAACGAACACGTACTTTTTCCGCGAGAAGCTCAATGTGAATATCGGAAGCGTTTCCTTCGACCGCGTAGCGTAAAATGGTCGCCACAATCTTTGTTACCGGAGCATCCTCGATAATTCGAGTCTTTTGTCCTTGGAGAGTTTTTTCTTCCGCTTCATCGCCGACATCAGCTATGTCGGTCTCGAGTTCGGACAATGCTTTTGTTACCTCCCCCGAGAGTCCTTTGTACAAATCGATCACCGAAGCAAAATCATCTTCTGAAATGAGAAAAATCTTGAACGGCATTTTTACCTTTGAGACAATAAAATTGAGTGCATCACGCGCCTCAATATCGTCCGGATCAACCATACCGACTTCGAGGACATTTTGATTGACCGCTATGGGAACAAAGCGATAGTGGAGCGCCGACTCTTCGGGAATGTATTGGAGAATGTCAAACGGAATCGTTTTTTCTTTTATACTCCGCACGGGAATGCCGAATGATTCTCCTTTTGCTTCAAGCATTACATCTTCTGCGACTCCTCTTTTTTTCAAAATCGTCTCAAGAGAGACGCCTGTCGCGCGAGACTCTTCCGTAGCGGAAATTGCTGTCTTTTTATCAATGACTTTGTTTTTTACAAGTGTATCGAGAAAATCCATATATTACTGTGATCCTACGAGAAAATTCGTTGACGTCGATGATGGAGTAAATGCCGGCAGCGGTGCGAATGGATTCGGTCTGCCCGGCGTTTCCGGCGTAAGGGTTACGCTTGAGTCAGTAAGATTTTCAAACGCCGGATTTGAAAATATGCCGGCATTAAGAGTCAAAGACTTTATTTGATTCAAGGCGGTAAGAAGCTGATCTCCTTCGGTTGCTGCGGGAGTACTTGAAAGCAAATCATCGGTTGCAGGAGTCGATCCGGAAAAAAAGAAATACCAAATGAGTCCGAGAACAATGACCCCTGCCAAAATATAGATATTTCTTTTTGAAAAAAATGATTTCATATTATTTGAGCCAATAGGTATTAATAGTAACCGTAAAATCGTACGCTGAGTTTGTGGTAGGTGCGGAGAAGGTGATGCCGACGACATCAATCAGGCGAAGATTCTGCTCAAGCGCATGGAGAAATGTCATAAACCCATCGTATGACGCAGTGGTGGTGAAGGTGAACGTGAAGGTTCCGTACGGACTATTATCAACACCGAGTGTTTGTTGCCCTGCCGCGACGGGAGCCGCGGTGAAGTTTCTAATTCTCATACCGTATTTTTGGGCAATTGCGTCGAGCTCGATAATGAGACGGACGCTGTCGACTGCATCAGGGAGAAATGTTTGGAGACGACTCAAATCTGATGGGTTAAATGCATTGTACTTCGTCAACAATGCGCCACGTTCAAGTATAAGTGCCTTCGCCGTATCAAGCGCCTGATTATACTGCGCGTCTTGGCTCGCAAGTGTTTTATCGTGCATATACGCCGGATCGATATATCCAAAAAATGCACCGACAGAAATTATGACAAGAATAAGTGATGCGATGTTACTCATTGTGTTGTGGTATTAGAAACATTTGATTGTGTCGTTGTGGCGACAGGAACAACGGATGTATTTGTCGTTCCGCCGAGCGCGCCTCCTGATGGTTGAGAAGGTACTGTGCCGTATGCAACAAGAGATGGATCGAGTGTCATAGTGACGGTAAATGAAACCGCCCCCGATTGTTCAACGGAAAAATCGGAGACCATTACATTTTTAAAATATGTATCACTGATAAGCGCATCTGACTGAAGCGCGACAGAGGTAAAACTCTCCGCCTCGCCGTTCATACTAATCGTAAGTGCATTTTGAGCACCGACAGAAAAAGCAAAATTACTAAAGCGGGCTGTGGGAAGCGTTACATCCTCAAGCGCCGAGAAAAAATTGCTCACTGCAACGTGTTTTTGCAAAAGACCCTGAGCAACCGTGAGTCGGGAATCGAGTCGGGCAAGCTGTTCTATCGTTGATTGGTCAAATTCATCCTGCTCTGTATGAAGACTACTTGATGCAGCAGCGATCTCGTTGTTGAGATAATTTTGGTAGAGAAAAACTCCTACACTGCCAAGAATCGTTAGAATAAATAAACTGACGCTCACGATACTAAAGATACTGAGTGGCGCGTGATATGTCCGCGGCGCATTCATAATCGGTTTTTTTGGTATAAATGAAGATTGAAGTCGTGGATCCATAAAAATTCTATTGAGAGAAAAACAAAAGGGGTGAAAGACGGAAAAAGGCTCGCGGCGCTTGTTCCCTTTGCCATAATTATATCACGATAAAAAGATAGTGTGCTATCCCCACGTCTCTGCCTTTTCTATTCGATTTTCTGAAGCTTTCGCAACGCGATGCCTATTGCCACAGCGAATTCAGGCCCCGCCGCACGAAGCGTTGCCTCGATAAACGCGGGGGTTACCGTTTTTGAAAATGGATCGGCAAGGACAATCTCGGTTTGAAAACGCGTGCGCGCCGCTTCTAAAAGACCCTTGAGCAAAGATCCGCCGCCCGTAAGCACGATGCGACTTATATTTTTATTGTAGCGTTTCTGATAGTTGAGAATCGCCCGGCCTGTTTCGGAAAAAATATATTCGAGCGTGAGCGTAATAATATCCCCCATATTTTTATGCTCAGCATCTGTGGTGATGCCGATCGCTCGCTTTGCGTGCTCGGCATCAATGACCGTCATATTGAGTGCGCGGGAAATCGCCAGCGTAATATCTTGGGAGCCACGATTGACCGTGTGCGCCGAACGCAAAATGCCGCGCTCGATGATGTACAATTTTGTCGACGCAGCACCCATATCGAAAATCATCACTGGGTCAAGTGTCTGCTCTACCACTGATCGCATCGAACTGAAAATTTCAATTTCAAAAAAAGACGAATTCATTCCAGAACCCGTTACGATCTGATTCATACGCGCGAGAGTCTCGTTGTGAATGACGACGAGAAGGACATCAATCATGCGCGGCTCTGGCGTCGTCGGTCGCGACGTATCTTTTGGCATATCAAAATCAGACGCTGTCTCTTCTTCTTTCGGAATCACCCACCAATCAAGAGACACTTCGGAGATCGGCACGGGAATATATTTTCGCGCTTCGATCGGTATCATCGTGCGCAATTGCCGATCATCGGCATACGGCATGCGTATAAATGAAAGCAGGCTGGCTCCTGCCGGAATCGAGAACCCTGAGTCGCGCGTCGTAACATTTGCTTCTTTGACGAGATCTTTTAGGGCTTCAATTATTTTATCCTGCGAAAGATTCGTCGCGCGGCCGACTTCAATTCCGGCGTAGGGACCAAGTGCGAGCTCGCCGTATGTTTCAAGAATCGCTCGGGCACCCTGTTTGCGAAGCTGGACAAGCTTTATGGAAGACGAACCTATGTCGATGCCGAGGGCACTTCTGCCTTTTTTATCAAAGCTGCTCAATAATGTAGAGAAAAAATTCGCCATACGCGTACGTTCAAAAAATTATACCCCGTGAGATAACAAAAGACCATGTAGGTATAAAAATTTGATGCCTATCTCATGGGGTATACCATATATGGCTATGGATTGGCTTTCAAAAATTATGACGGCTCTTTTCGATATCATCGCACCTCAAGATGCCAGTGTTGCGTTCATAGAGAGTCTGTCAGCGGATGAATTTATTCAAAAAGCAGCTCCGCTCAAAATCGGCAGAGAAATTCCGTATACGATTATTCCGTTTGAATATCAGAGTCCCCTCGTGCGAAAAAGCGTATGGGAAATAAAATTTCGGGGAAATAAAAAATCGCGCATACGATCGCCGTCATCGTCGGAGCGGCAGTCGGCGCTACGATAAGTGAGTTGGTGTTCCACGTGGTTTCCAAGCGGTTCATCACGGCTCGGAC
>DATKHE010000052.1:0-5235 GCA_035510395.1 Minisyncoccota bacterium | reverse complement strand
GCGCTCCGCTACCTCGGAAACCCACGGTTTTCCAACGCTCGAAGACTCACTGCCTTCCTCCACGGGAAAACCGGTGTTTTTCCGACCCCCTTTCCCCCTCAGTGGTCTCCGCTAACAAAAAACTCCCAAATGGGAGTTTTTTGTTTTAACGCTTCGACCACTGAGGACTCTTTCGAGCTTTTTTCAAACCGAACTTGCGGCGTTCTTTCATACGGGGATCGCGGCGGAGGAACATAAGCTTTTTCAATTTCTTTCGTAGTTCTCCATCGTATTCAAGAAGCGCGCGAGAGATGCCATGTCGAAGTGCTTCTGCCTGTCCTGAAATGCCGCCACCTGAAAGCTTCGCAGATACGGCGAATTTCTGGGCGATTTTAGATTTTACAAATGCTTCTTCTGCCGTCATTCGGAGCATTTCGGTAGGAAAATATCCCGCGAGATCTTTGTCATTCAAAATGAACGTAGTCTTTGCGGCTGGCGTGATGCGCACGCGAGCAACGGCAGTCTTTCTGCGACCTACAGCTTCAAAATATCTGGTTTTTGTTTCGGTTGTCATAAATTTTTATTCGCTCACAATAAGATGCTTCATCATTTTTGGCTGGAGCTTGTTTTTCGGAAGCATTCCTTTGACTGCAATTTTGAAAAGTTCGCTATAGCCCTTTTTTTCAATCATGCGTTTCATCGGAGTACGTTTAAGTCCTCCTGGATGATACGAATAGTGCTTGTAAATTTTCTCATCTTTTTTCTTTTCTGTGATACTCGCTTTTGACGCATTGATGATGGTGACCTCGGTCTCAGCGACTTTGTTTGCCTGATATGTCGGGAGATTTTTGCCCATCAGAATCTTTGCCGCTTCGCTTGAAACGCGCCCAATCTTTTTATCTGTAGCATCAATAGTGTAACGTTTCATAAAATTATTTTACAAATTGAATAACCGCCATTTTTGCGCCATCCTTCATACGCTTTGGAAGTTTGATAATTCTTGTGTATCCGCCATTGCGCGTCTTTTGCGCGGCTGCAATTGCTCCAAAGAGCTCCTTTGTAGCGCCTGCGTCTCCTATTCGTGATTGCACAATCCTGCGATTTGCCACACTGCCGTTTCGAGCCTTGGTAACAAGCTTTTCGATAAAAGGACGAAGTTCCTTTGCTTTTGCTTCAGTCGTGGTGATTGAGCCATTGAGCACAAGCGCGCGTGCAAGGGATTTGACCAACGCCTCTCGAGGCCCTGTCTTTAGTCCAAATTTTCGTCCTGTGCGGTGATATGCCATAAGAGGTTACTTTACTTAGATTTAGGATTATTTCAAGGTGATGCCGAATTCGCCGAGTGTTTTGCGAATTTCCTGAATTCCCTTTGGGCCAAGACCTTCGACATTTTCCAAGTCCTCTTCTTTCTTTTTTGCAAGACCTCCAACGGTGCGGATGTTAGCATTACTCAAAGCGTTTGCCGTTCGAGGGGAAAGTCCAAGTGTCTCGATACGGGTCTTCAAGAATTCAGTATCAATTTCCTTCTTTGGCTTTGATGATTCCTCTTTTGTATCTTCTTTTCCTTCTGGAGCAAGTATCTCGTCTTCCTTGAATCCAATAATCGCTTTCAATTGATTGATCATTGTTGCGATTGATGTCGTGAGGGCTTCCTGAGGACTCAACGTGCCGTCTGTTTCGATGGTGATACGGAGACGATTGAAGTCAGTTCTGTCGCCGACACGCATATTTTCAATCTCGTAGTTTGCGCGTCTAATCGGAGTATATACCGCATCAAGCGCTATTGAACCAATGTCTGATCGGTCTTTCTGATGAACATCTTTTGAAACAAACCCCATCCCTTTTTGTACGCGGATTTCAAGAGATAGCTCGGTATTTTTTTCCGTGATGCTTGCAATATGTTCATCACCGTTCAAAATCTCGACCTGACCGGGAACCTCGATGTCTTTTGCTTTGATGTCTTTCACTCCTTTGACCTTGAGGGTAAGTACTTGAGGTTCATCGGTTGCCATTCGTACGCGGACTTTTTTCAAATTGAGAATGATAGAAATGACGTCTTCCTTTACCCCCTCTATCGTAGAGAATTCGTGCGGGATGCCGTGAATTTTGACTTCAGTTATCGCTGCGCCCGGGAGTGATGAGAGAATGATGCGGCGCAAAGAATTGCCGAGCGTATGTCCATATCCCGGGTACAGACCATCGATTTCGTATACGCCGAGATTGCCTTTTTCAAGGACAATCTTTGGCTTTGATGGGAGGATGACATTGAGTTCACTCATATATTTAAAATTATATTAAAAATTAATGTAATTAACGGCTGTAAAACTCGATAACCAATCGCAAATCAAAATGATTGTCCTGCGGCTGATATCGCGGCGTCGCTGTGACCTTTGCTTCCTTCTTGTCTGGGTCGTATGAAAGCCATTCGGGAAGTTTCACGGCTTTCATCTTCTCGTCAAAGGTCGCGAACATTGGACTCTTTGCGCTTGCTGCCCTCACAGTAATCACATCCCCCACCTCCGTGCGATATGAAGGGATGTTTAGACGCTTTCCATTTACACGAATATGAGCGTGAGAAACCATTTGTCGTGCGGCTGAACGCGTAGGAGCAAAACCGAGACGATAGACAACATTATCGAGACGCATTTCAAGACAATCAAAGAGTGCCTGTACCATGTTCACGCCTCTTTTCGCGGATGATTCCCGAACATATTTTGAGAATTGTCGCTCATTCACACCGTATGAAAAACGAGCTTTCTGCTTTTCAAGCATTTGCATACCGAAATCGCTTTTTGGTCGCCATGCGCCTTTTTCTCTGCGTTCCTGACGAAGAGTGTATTTTGCGGTCTGTGTTTTCTCAAATATCGGAGCGCCGAGACGTCGAGCTATTTTATATCTTGATTTGATAATCATGGTAGATTTTTAACGAATAAAATGAGTATTAAAATCACCACCCCGCACCATTTTCACAAGAATGGAGTGTATCAACCGTACAAGGTTATGTTTGAGAATGTGATGTTGTGTTTGCATAATGTTGTTTTGTAAAAATGGTGCGGGGTTAAGTAAATTATACTCGCTACCGCTCGTTAATTTTCTATACTCTGCGGGCACGCGGCGGACGCGGACCATTATGAGGTACCGGTGTAACATCCTTTATAGAAGAAAGTCCGAAGCCTTTTGCAATAAAACTTCGGACTGCTGACTCACGACCTGAACCTACGCCGTTGATAATGACAGAAACATCTTTGATGCCAAAATTCTTTGCTTTTTCAGCGACCATCTCCCCAACTTTTGCCGCTGCAAAAGGCGTACCCTTTTTTGCGCCTCTGAATCCAAGAGCGCCAGAAGATGATGAGGCGAGCGCATTACCTTTTTCATCAGTCAAAAGGACGATGGTATTGTTGTACGTCGACTGCACGCGAAGCACCCCTGCAGCGATTTTCTTTTTTGCAGTTTTTACCGCAGCTTCTTTTGGAGCTCCTTCAGCCTCTTTTTTTGTTTCTTCTGTTGTTATGCGTTTCTTACCCATTGGTATTTCAGTATTAAATTATTTTTTATCGGCGATCTTGCGTCCTGTACCCATAGTCTTTCTGGTATTTCCTCGGCGCGTGCGAGAATTGGTTTTGGTACGCTGCCCGCGGGACGGAAGACCTCTCACATGTCGAATGCCGCGATAGGCCTTGATGTCTTTGAGACGCTTAATGTTGCCCGCAACTTCGCGTTTGAGATCGCCTTCCATTTTTATGGTTTCGATAACCTTTCTGATGGCGTTTTCCTCGTCAGGGGTGATGTCTTTTGCTTTTTTCGCGTAGTCAATTTTCGCCGTGTCAAGCATGTTTTGTGCGCGAGATCTCCCTACTCCGTAGAGTGTCGTAAGGGCGATTTCGATTCTTTTATTTTCTGGAAGGGTGATACCCAATATTCTCATAGTCTATTTTGTATAAAAATGCTCTCAATCGAAAAAATTCGAGCACGCTCAATCAGCGTATTCGAATGTATTTTTACGCGGATTATCATCCTAGCATAGCCCTAAAAATACGCAAGTGGGGATAGCTCTCCTACCCTTGGCGCTGTTTATGGCGAGGATTGCCTTTGCAGACAATATAGACATAGCCGTTTCTGCGAACGACTTTGCATTTTGCGCATTTCTTTTCAACTGAAGATTTGACTCGCATACTTAATTTATATTCGCTGAATAATTCTACCTTTTCCGCCGTATTTATCAATCTCTACTTTCACTTTGTCCCCGACGAGTATGCGAATCCTGTGAAGTCGCATCTTTCCTGCAAGGAATGTGAGGATATTTGATCCATCCTCAAGCTCCACGCGAAAAAAAGTATTCGGGAGGGCTTCGGTGACGGTGCCCATAACAGTTGGTTTTTCTTCTTGCTGCATATAAAGACTGGGGTAGGTTATATCAAAAATAGTTAAATGTCAATTTGATAGAAGTTTCTTATATTTATTAAATTCATCCTTTTTTAACTCAGTAAATACGTTGGTCTCATATTTTTGGACTTTCTCAAAGAGTTCATCCTCAGATTCTCTTGGTCTTATGTGCATATGAAGATGATTTACTTTCAGATTGTTTTGTTTGATGAAGGGTCTATAATGCTGGGAAATATCGCAGCCAGAAGCGATCTTTTTTAAAACCATCTCTTCACATTTTATAGCTTCATCAAAAAGTTCATTTCTTTCTTCCATAGTGAGATCACTAAGTCGTTCTACATGACGCTTAGGAATAATAAGGATATGACCAGGCATCAAGCGCGGATTACTTAATATTACGAACGTATTTTTATTATTCTTGATAATCTCATTAGGCTTTTCATTTAAAACCTTGCAAAAGGGACAGACCATATCTTTACTGACTAATATTTATATGAATCTTGTTTGCCGACGGGAAATGTAGAAGCCAGAGAGGGAAAAATGAGACATCCGCTTTTGTGATATGAGGATATTGTTGGAGAATAGTAGCAAAAGCCGATCGGGATTGCCCAGCGAGAGCTTTTGCGAATGCCGTCGTATCAGTCGTCCACACAAATTGTGCCTGACCGCTCACCTTGAATGGAAGTGTCTGCGGAATCTCGGCAAATGACGAAGTTGCCACGGAAAATGTCAGCCCCATTTCATTTTTTATTGATATCGGTTCGCCATTGTATCCGCTCAGATTTGCTGATGTTGCAAGTGCGGAATCAAGTTCGGCTTCGTTCACGGTAAATGCCGTAAGCGTTGCTGTCTCTCCAATGAGTGTTTGAT
>DATKHE010000051.1:0-2642 GCA_035510395.1 Minisyncoccota bacterium | reverse complement strand
CGTTCAATGCGTTGGTGAGATTGATGAGTTCCGCGTTCATCCAGTCCTCAAACGACACGTCAGGCGGCTGAATCGTTTCTGTTACGCCAATGACGGGAATATCTTCGTCTGCCGCCAATTTTTTCATACTCTCCGTAAGCGGTGTAACGGTTTGCTCATTATATACGAGAACATGTACAGTTCCGCTTTTGAGCTGTTGTTCAAATTGCACAATGCTGTCAACGGGAGGGTCATTGCCTTCAGCAACCGCTTCAATGAACGCCGGTGGAGAAATGAGATTAAGTCCGGCAGCGTCTGAGAGATATTGAAAAATATCTTCTGTTGCAGCGACTTTCGTTCCGGCAAATTGTGTTTTAATTGTGCCGATGCGGTCTTGATATACAGCGAGCTCTGTTTGAAGTCTCTGATATTGCGATTGAAAATACGCCGTATCATTTGGGTCGAGTGCGATAAGGTCTTTTTCGATTTGCGCCACAACTTCGTTTACGTATGTCGGACTGTACCAGAAATGCGGATTGTCACCGTCTTTTTTGCTGAGCACATCAGCGACTCTCAAAACCTTTTGATTCGGATTTTGGCTTGCACTCAAAAGTTTGTCGCCCCAACTGTCATATCCTGCGCCGTTCAGTATCACATAATCGGCAGTAGCAAACGCGCGCGCATCATCGGTGTTGCTTTCGTATTCATGCGGGTCGGCATTCGGGTCGGACACGATGCTCAACACATTCACTTTTGTTCCGCCAAGCTGTGCTACCAAACTGCCCCAAAAGTTTTCTCCGGCGACGACGTGCAAGACCTTATCAGGTGAAGTTTGAGGCGCTGCGATTTTATTGTTTGAAGATATAAAAACAAAACACAGAAGGACAATCACGACTGCGATAATTGCCCAAAGCCATTTTGTGAATGATGAAGATAGCATATAGGAGTATTAATTGTAAATGCAAATAAATTGCAATAACAATATACGGTATCGGATATTTACTTGCAAGCTTTTCGCAATTGTATACAATGGAATATATGAAAAGGGAAGAGATACGAACACTCCTTCGTAAAGAAGGGTACAAAGCGACAGAGGGGAGAATTGCCTTGATTTCTGAACTCGCAAAGAAAAAGGAGCCTCAGACCATTTTGTCGCTCTCAAAGCGTCTCAAAGGCGTTTTTGATGAGACGAATATATATCGTGCTCTTGAATCATTTATAACATCCGGTTTTGTACGGAAGATCGATTTTCAAAAATCGCACGGCTATTACGAACTAACACTCGGCGAGCATCATCATCACCTCGTCTGTACTGAATGTGGAAAAGTTGAAGATGTCGATGTTTGCGCAGACAAACTCGAAAAGAAAGCGCTTAAAGGAGCAAAATCATTTTCAAATATCAAAGATCATTCACTTGAATTTTTCGGCGTCTGCAAAACGTGTCTGCGATGATATAATTCACGCATGAAGAAATTTTCTTCCATTCTGTTTTTTCTGCTTATTTTTTGCCCTCTTGTTTTTGTTCACGCGCAGGATATTTCCCCAACGCCTGTGAAAGCTCGGGTGACAGAGGTACTTTTTAGTGGAACACAAAATCTTTCCGGCACTTCTGCAAAAACCATTGAACAAAATCTCGAAGCCGTTTTGCTTGACGGTGCAAACACCGGTCAGACGGTTGAAGTTCAAAATGATTATGCTCTACTTCATATTGGCGATGAATTTTATGCTGTGCTATCTCCCGATCAAGCGAGTGGTGATACATATATTGTGCAGGATGCTTATCGGCTGCCTGCGCTCGCATGGCTCGGAATGTTTTTCGTTCTCTGCGTCTTTATTTTCGGTGGCTGGCAGGGAATTCGCGGACTTTTGTCGCTTGCGACAAGCATCGCGCTCATCGCTTTTGTTTTGCTTCCCGCAATTCTTCACGGATATTCTCCGATATGGATGAGTATTTTAATTGCCTCATTTATTATTATCATTGGGTCGTACCTCACGCATGGAATAAGCCGAACGACAACATCTGCTGTCATTGGAATGATTTGCGCTGTGCTCGTGAGTGGTTTCATTGCTTTTATTACAATCCAGGGAGCACATCTCACCGGGCTCGGTACCGAAGAAGCGGCATATTTAAATATAAGCACAAACGGCACAATCGATTTTGCAGGACTTTTGCTCGGTGGAATGATCATCGGATTTCTCGGAGTGCTTTATGATGCCGCGATAGGACAGGCAGTTGTCGTCGAAGAATTGCTTCGTGCAGGAGTCCATATGTCGAAGCGGGAAATTTTTTGGCGAGCTATTCGTGTCGGACGAGAACATATCGGCGCGCTTGTAAACACACTTGCCATTGCCTATGTCGGCGCGTCGCTCCCGCTTCTTTTGCTTTTCTATACATATAATACAGGCGGCATTGCGATGACTTTGAACAAAGAAATATTCGCGACGGAAATCGCACGGGCATTTGTCGGTAGCATAGGGCTTATTTTGGCGGTGCCATTGACGACGCTCATAGCTATATTTCTCTGCCGAGTAGGGGATTCAAGTCCTGAGGAAAACAAAGTTGTGCACCATCACCATCATTGAAAACCGTAGTACAATGGATGGGTGAGAGCCCAGCTTTGTATTAATCTTTAATTTATTTATATATGTCTACAGCCTCAAAA
>DATKHE010000050.1:0-2947 GCA_035510395.1 Minisyncoccota bacterium | reverse complement strand
CATCCTCGTGGGATGAATACATTGGACAGAAACAAATAAAAGATAACTTGAAAGTTTTGATTGCGGCGGCAAAAGAGCGCGGGCACACTCCGGAACATATTCTTTTTTACGGACCGCCAGGACTCGGCAAGACCACTCTCGCCCATCTCCTCTCAAAAGAAGCTGGCGCACAAATAAAACAAACATCGGGTCCCGTGATTGAGAAAGTTGGCGATCTCGCCGCAATACTTACCAACCTTTCTCCCGGCGATATTCTTTTTATAGATGAAATACATCGTTTGAATAAAACAATTGAAGAAGTTCTCTACCCCGCGATGGAAACGCGATCGATCGACATCATCATCGGCAAAGGTCCGTCGGCACGGACAATACAACTCGAGCTTCCGCCGTTCACCTTGGTCGGCGCAACTACGCGCGTCGCGCTTCTCTCTTCCCCTCTCCGCTCGCGATTCTCCGGCGGAACATTCAGACTCGAATATTACACGCCTGAAGAAATAGAAAAGATCGTTCACCGCTCGGCAAAAATTCTCGGAATAAGCCTTTCAAAAGATTCTGCCCGCACGGTCGCTATTCGTGCACGTTCGACCCCACGAACGGCAAATTTCTTGCTCAAACGAGTCCGCGACCTCGCGCAAATAGAGAAATCAGACATCACGCCTGATGTCGTAGACCGCGCGCTCGTGATGCTCGGCATTGATGCCCTTGGACTTACCAAAAGTGACCGTGATTTTCTCTCTGTCATCATTGATAAATTCAATGGCGGACCTGTGGGATTGAGTACCATCGCTGCGGCATTGTCTGAAGAAGAAGGAACCATAGAAGACGTCTACGAGCCATTCCTCCTCCAACTCGGTCTTATCGAACGCACTCCCCGCGGCCGCACTGCAACAGCAAAAGCATACGGTCATTTGCAGAAGCATGGTAAAAAACTACTTTAGCCTATGAAGAAGGTATATTTCATTCGTCATGGAGAGAGCGAAGGTAACGCTGGTCCAATACGACAAACAAAAGAAACCCCTCTCACCAAAAAAGGAAAATCCCAAGCTTCAATTGTTGCTGAACGATGCGTGAAACTTCCTCTTGAATTTATTGTTTGTAGTTCAATGAATAGAGCAAAAGAAACTGCAGAGATTATTCTTGGTAAAATTTCTAAACCAATAGAATATTCTGACCTTTTTATTGAGCGCCGAAGACCATCTGAAGTTTTAGGAAAACCAAAAAATGATCCAGCTGCTCTTGAGGCAGAAAAAGAAATTGAAGAAAAGTTTCAAATTCCTGGATTCAAATTCTCTGATGAGGAAAATTTTGAGGATTTAAAAAGACGCGCAAAAAAGGCCCTTGAATATTTAGAGCGAAGACCTGAAGAAACTATTCTTGTGGTCACCCATGGATTCTTTATGCGAATCATTATGGCTTATGTAGTCTTTGGTGATAAATTAACAGGGGAAGAATGTGTGAGATTTATTCAAAAATTTCACATGGAAAATACAGGTATAACTGTTCTCGGTTATGATGGGAAATCAAATTCTCCTTGGTGGTTATGGATTTGGAATGATCACGCACATTTAGACTAATCAAAAAATATGTCCGGACATAATAAGTGGTCACAAATAAAGCACAAGAAAGCCAAGACGGATGGTCAGAAGGCCAAGGTGTTTTCGAAATACTCAAAATTGATTACGGTGGAGGTGAAAAAGGCGAATGGCGACAAGAATGCAGCAGGTGTGAGAGCTATGATAGAACGCGCGCGAGCAGAAAATGTTTTGAATGATGTAATCGACCGCGCAATCAAAAAAGCGACAGAGGTGGGCGGAAAAGAAATGGAATCGATCATATATGAAACATACGGACCTGGCGGATGCGCGATTATTATTGAAGCGCTTACCGATAATAAAAATAAAGCGGCGCAGGAAGTAAAATTTATTTTGAGTGGAAATGGATTGACTCTGGCATCTATCGGGAGTGCTACATGGGCGTTTGAAAAAAAAGGATCGGAATGGATTCCGAAAACGACAATTGAAGTGACGGATGAGGATGCTGATTTATTGGGAAAGCTCGTGGAAGAACTTGAAGCGAATGATGAGGTGCAGGATGTTTTCACTAACGCAGAATAAACATGAGAATACTCGCAATCGATCCCGGATACGGACGAGTCGGCATCGCAATCGTAGATAAAGAAAAAGGACAAAAAGAAAAAGTGGTTTTTTCTGAGTGTTTCGAAACCGATTCGAAACTCGCATTTGCTGATCGTCTCGTTTTGGTAAAAAATCGTGTGAAAAAAGTAGTTGAGGAATTTACTCCTACAGTTGCGGGAACGGAAATATTGTATATGGCAAAAAATAGGAAAACTGCAATCGATGTCGCTCATGCCCGCGGAGTGATCATTGCAGAAATTCGTTCAGCTGGAATTCCAGTTAAAGAATATAATCCTGGGCAGATAAAAATTGCCCTCACCGGCCACGGCGCAAGCGACAAGAAACAGGTACGCAAAATGGTGGAAATAATACTTGGAGAGACATTCGACAAAGAAGCAAAAGATGATGAATGGGATGCGGTCGCTATAGGACTTACCGTAGCGGCAATTGAGCGGGAATGAAGCTTGGCTAATTATCCACAGGTCTGCGTCTTTGGGGGCTTTTCAAAGAAATGGCAATTTGCTAAAAATGTTCCATTGAGAACAATAAAGGAAACAAATGCCCAAGAAACCGCAAAATAAAATTCCTGATGTCATTGCTCCTGCTGAAGAAAAGGAAAAAGATGTACTTGAACAGGAAGAAGATGATATTGACCCTAAAAAAGTCGCAAGTGACGACGATGAGCTTGAAAACGGTGTGCTTGATGACATAGAGGATGATGAGGAGGCTGTGTCCGGATTAAGCGACGAGGAAGAGAGTCAGTGGTAACCCGCCACTTGCGGTAAGTGCGGGGCTTTTTGATGTTACTATAT
>DATKHE010000049.1:0-2025 GCA_035510395.1 Minisyncoccota bacterium | reverse complement strand
GAAAACCTGTGACTAGCGTAGTCTCCTTGCTTGTTCTAATCGTCTGCTCCTAGGGGCAAGACTTTCGACGGGAAAGCAAACTCGATAGCCTTTGGTCCGGGGCCTGATTCCAGCCTGTATCCCAGAGTGCCGGGGCGGGGACCTTCTGAGACCAATCTATCATATATAATTATTTTGTCAATCATAAAAACACGATTGTATTTGGAAATCCAATAATACGCCTATACATAAGGGTATTTTGGAATCAGTCACAAAACGAGGCAACTCTTAGCTCATGCATCCTAGTTCTTATCTCTATTTTTCTCCTACCTCACCACTTTTGCCGTATTGAGACGCGTAATAATTTCTGACATCGTATTTTCGTCGGTCGTAATAACAAGCGTATGCGTGTCGGTGAATGAATAAAGAATTTCCGGCGTGCCAGAGGCATCATCAAACTCACGAATATCTTTGTTGAGAATTATTTTGTCGGTAAAGACAGGGATTGTATATGTACGTAAGATATTTTGATGATCAATCGCAATTAAAAAATTCAAATCATCAGGCAGTGTACTTTCCCACGAAAGCATCGCAGGAAAAGCGTTATCAAATGAACTGATGTCTATGATAATGAAGGGGTGATTCACTGTCGAACCGTATGCACCAAATGTATATTGACCGCCAAGTCCGATCGAGAGCTGTCCGGGCACTTGCACCCCGAGCGCAGTAAAGAAATCGGTTGTCGTTGCGATAGGCAGATTTTGTGAATTGAGCGGCACGATTTGCCATAGAGATCCGACGGGGATTTTTAGTCCCTGTATATTTGTTTCAAAATTATTAATCAGGTTAGTGCCGCTTCCGATTGAAAGAGTCTGAGTATTTGTAACATCAACAAGAGATGATGGCAGCATTTGTAGCGGTGAAGGTGTTTCGGAATTATTTTTGAAATAGAAATAACCACCAAGAGCTAAAGCAATGGAGAGGACAATGATCCCGATTGCTATAAAAAGCAGTCCTCGATGCGGCGATTCGTTTTGTATGGGGGCGACTGCTGTACTTCTATCGCTTTCCGCCGCCGCTATTTTCACTACCGATATGTGCTCGTGTGCGATGGCATCAGCCATATCGCTTTTATAGGTACGAAGATTTTTTATATCATCATCAGATTTTGAATTTGCCATGCCGGAGATACTTGGCTGAGATCCGACATTTTCCTCCTCAGTATGTATCTTTGACTCTATTGTTTTTGGCGCCGCTGTCTTATCGTTCGCTGCATCTGCGGGCGTGTCCCTTCCCATAATTTCAATACCCTCATCGCGAAGGTCTTTTTTGTCCTGCTCGGGCATTGCCACCTCAGGCGTAAGACTTAGATCTTTATTTTCCTCATCGTCCATCGTCTCATTTTACATTAAAAAAATGCCCCGAGCACATGTGCTCGGGGCATTTTTTTATTTCTTATCGTTTTCTGTTGCCCGACATAATGAGATAGCGTTTCGGATTCTCGTCGAGATCAAGGAAATCATCCGCCGCTTCGATGAGCTTGCTTGATGCCGATTTTCCAAATGTCGCTACTTCTACCTGGCAGCCGTGATTTATTTGTAAATATTCGACAAGCGGTACGAAGTCACCGTCTCCTGTAATAAGTATAACCGCATCAAGCTTTGGAGCCAGTTTTACCGCGTCCATTGCAAGTCCCACATCCCAATCTGCTTTTTTTGCCCCGCTTGAAAAAACCTGCAGGTCTTTTGTTTTTGCTTCAATGCCCATTTTACCCAACGCCTCGAAAAAGTTTTTTTCTTCGCCTGATTCAGTAGAGATAACGTATGCAATGGCACGGATAAGAGATCTGTCGCCGAGAACGTCTTTGACCACCTGACCGAAATTCACACGTGAGTGATAAAGATTTTTTGCACTGTGATAGAGGTTTTGCGCGTCTATGAAAATCCCGACGCGCTGAGAAGTATGTTTAATTGCACTCATAAAAAATATTAAAGTTTTTAAAAAAGATAGATAAAGACGAAGAACAACACAGACTAAGTATAAGAC
>DATKHE010000048.1:0-6194 GCA_035510395.1 Minisyncoccota bacterium | reverse complement strand
ACATTGTGCTTCTTACGGGAATGAATCCATCAAGTGAAATCGTCAATGCTGTCGGTATTGCCCCTGCCCGAAGAGATAGCCTCTCGGTAACACCGGGTGATGCTTACAAAGCAACATTTTGGCAAAGTGCTATCACGGCAAAGACATGGACTGACCCTGATGAAACGACTACGGACGGCATATTCAGTCGTATGGTACAATCCGTAACATCCGGTGCAGCGAGCGTGAGTGATGCGGTCAATACCGCAAATTCATCGCTTCAGACACTTCTGTTGTCTCAATAAATTCTCTATGAAAATTCCGCACATATTTTCATCAAAAGCCAATCAAATAACAAGGGCTTTATCTTCGATATTTTTTTTCACGAGCATTATTTTCCCAGTTCTTGTTCTTGCTCAAAATAGTTCCTCACCGGTTATCACTGCTATTTCAGCTAAGGCTGCAAGTCCGTCGGCGGGTAATGTCTCGGTTACAACCAATGAAGCGACAAATGCAGAAGTCGATTACGGTCTGAGTACGGGATATGGACAGGAAAATTTAGATACAAATTCAGCAACTACTCATTCTTTTACTCTGTCTGGACTTCTTCCAAATACGACATATTTTTATCGAGTGGAGGTGGTTGATGCCAGCGGAAATACCTCGTATTCAAATGCTAATTCATTTACTACGCCGCCTGCTCCAGGGAGCGGCGGAACTACATCAGGGTCTGCTTCAACGGGAAATACAAACACATCTGTAAATACTTCAGGAACTCAAGCAACTGGAGGAGCAACTGGCGCGTCTGATCCGGGGAGCGCAGGTTTCCAGATCGTACCATGCAACGCTCCGCCGGCGATGATTTCAAGTACAGGTCAGCCTGTTGTGGGAACTAATGTTGATCCGACTACCGTGACCAGTACATATGGAGGAGATGCCGTAACACCCTGTGATTTCAATGCGCTTTTGACTCTCGTTCAGCGCATTATAAATTTTCTGCTCTACGCCGCTATTTTTATCGCGACGCTTTCAATCGTTCACGCAGGATTCATTTATTTGAATGCGGGTGGGGATAGCGGAAAAACAAAAAAGGCAAAGGATATTTTCAGAGTAACGTTTATAGGGCTTGCCATCGCTTTATGTTCGTGGATTGTGGTGTATACTGTTGTCACCGCGGTCGTCAATCCCAATTTACCTTATATGATGTTTTTGCAAAAACAATGAAAAAAATAGGAAAAATAATGATGCCCATCAGTTTGTTCCTTGTTACCGTAGTTTTGCCTTCATTATCTTTTGCTGACACAACTTCTGGTGTTCCTGCGGGTAGCACGAGCGGTGGAACAACAGTCGCCATCCAAAATCCTCTCAATTCAAATTACAGCACAATCCCTCTCATCATTCAGGGGCTTTTGCACGCTGTTGAATATGTCGGAGGCATTGCCTGCGCGCTTTGGATTGTATGGGCAGGATTTCTTTTTGTCAGTGCACAGGGTAATCCTGAAAAACTCGAAGAGGCTAAAAGAACCATTACTCACGCGCTCATCGGTACGGGTATTATCCTCGGGGCGAGCGTTATTTTGACCATTGTCACAAATACCATTAATGCGATAAAATCATGATCATGAAAAAAATTATCATTTCTATTATGGCGGTCATTTATTTCTTATCTCCAGTTGCCGCTTTTGCTCAAAATACCTACACACCCATTTCTGCGTGTCAGAATCTCAGCTCTATCGCAAGCGTTGCATCCTGCGCACTCGGAATCATCAATCTGATCATTCCAATCATTGTGGCGATAACTGTTGTATGGACCATATACTCATCGTTTGAGCTCGCTCGCACCGAAGGCGATGACCGCAAGAAATGGGGCTGGGCGATTTTCTACGGACTCCTCGCCATATTCCTTATGATTTCCGTATACGGTCTTGTAAATATCTTTACGGGTACGTTTGAATTTAGTGGCAGTAGCGTCTCTGCCCCGAATCTCAACAATGTTATAGTTCAATAGAAGTGAAATTGCTGTGTTGATAAGGGCTTTACATCCTTTTTTGACGCGGTAGAATAATAGGAATTAATAATTAAAGGTAAAATCACACATTATATGAAATATGTTAAAAAATTAGCAGTCGCAGCAGGAGTGTTTCTCTTGCCTGCCATTGCGTCTGCGCAATACAGCATCACCAATTCGACAAGCTTGTTTAGCGCTGTCCTCAACATCATCAACTCAATCATTCCGATTATCATCGCTCTTGCGGTCATCTTCATCATTTGGTACATCGTTATGTCGTTCACGACAAATGACGAAACAAAGCGCGGAACCGCTCACATTCATTTGCTCTACAGCGTCATAGGACTTTTCGTTATCGTTTCTATTTGGGGTCTTGTAAATATTCTCGTGGGTACCACAGGTCTCAACAACACTCCGACAAACCAGATTCCGAATGTTACTCAGCTCAATAACGGCAGCGGTATATAATCATCCTCTCGCGTGCAGGTAGCAAATTCAATTATCACACTCATTATCAATCCGGCGATTGATGTGCTGTTCGGTCTTGCGATACTGTATTTTGTGTGGGGCGTGTGGATATATTTGAGGCAAAGCGACAGTCCGGAAGGATTGCAAACGGGAGGGAGGCATATTATGTATTCTCTCATCGGCATATTCATTATGATTTCCGTTGGCGGTATTATGTGGTTCATACAAAATTCATTCAATCTTCATTGATTCTGAAAATTTTGGTAAATAAAAAAGGGCGAAGCGTCAGAGGCACGCTTCGCCCTTCGGTTTTAACTCCTTGGCAGTGGAGTCAGCACAATGTGGAATACGATCGGCGTCTCTTTCGAACTGAGTTCTAAGAACGCCGTGCTACTTCCGTAATCGACATTGGTCGGGTTGTCTGGGTCATACTCTCTGTCGTACACCCGACCACCATTTATCCTGACCTGATATTTTACCGTCTCACCATTGTTGATGATCGGTATGAAGTCGCAGCGATAGCCGAGGGTCTCGATTTTTTTGCTCCACACATCCGGATATACTGGCAGGTCTTCAATTTTAGGATTTTGCTCCACCACAGCAGGCGTTGACCATGTCCGCGTAGGTTGCGCTTCGGATTCCCGCCACGCAGTCCACCAATCCATTATCGGTTCTCTGAACCAGAAGCCCAGACCGCCGATAATCGTCAGTGTCAGCAACCGTCCCAACCATTTAAACCAAACTTTTGGTATCGATGGGGAAGTCCATTTTCTGCCTCGTGTTATGTATATGATCCAAACCACAAGGAGAATGCTGAACGCACTAATAACTAACCAAGTAGATAGGGAGATATTCATTATTGATTTCCTCCCCCATTCCTTTTCTCTACCTGGTATGTTGGTAATGCTGTAGCACCGAGAACCGTAACGTTTGTGTTCTCGGTTGCTCTCGCTTCCAGCATTCGCACGAACGCCTCTTCACTTCCAGCAGCTTCTCGCTGTACTTTTAGGGCATGAGCCGCTGCGTCACCTTCCACGATGATCCTGTGCGCATTCGCATCAGCCAATTGTGTAATCTCACTTGCGGCACCTTTCGCTCGTGCGCTTTGAGCCAATGCATCCTGTTCAGCAACAGCCTTTTCCGTAAGTGCCTTTTGAATCTCGGCTGATTTTCCTGAGTAGCCGAATTCGATAAGTCGTGCTTCTACGATTATGATGCCAGGGTTGGTAATATCCTTACCTGGCTCGATTTCTTCCGTTGATAGGAGGTACTTTCCAGTGAGGAATTGTCCCAACGACGGCTTTGCAGAGTCGCTGCTATTTTGTGTTGCTTCAGCGCGAAACCTGTTGAACTCTTTGTCCCGTGAATAGCCGATGATGAGTCCTTGAACCGCTTCTTTGGCTCGTTCTGCCCATTTTCCATCAAGTATGAAGATGAGGTGTATAGGATTTACGACCTGATATGTCACCTGCACCAATACTCTGATAGTAATATTACCTTCAAGCTCAACATCCATCGATTCTACGGCGTAAATGAATTTCCAGTAGAGGGAAGAGACATTTTCGTAGACAGCATGTCTTATTTTTTCAACCGCCTTTCCATTTTCCATGACTGTCTCTATCACGTCACATTCGAATTTATATTTGTAGGGTTTTTCGAACGGATAGAAGGGGTTCAAGTAGAAGCCGAACCACCTCGTGTAGAACGGAAGTTTCTCCGGTTTTTCACCCGGTTGCAACTTCACCATTTTTTTTGTCACATCGTTGTACCGATAGCCCGGCACGTTCGGAACAACTCGATGTACTCTTTGTCCGCGGACGGTTTGTTTAATTTCACCAGTCCAAACAAAGAATATCCAAGTTTCGAGGCCCATAAGAGCCAAGACATAGACTATTCCAGCGAATGCAATGAGCAGCAAAAATGCTGTTCTGATGATTATTAGTGTATTCATTGTAAAAGAACTAACAGTTGTTGTTTTTTCTCTATGGCGTCGTGCCACAGGGATTTGATTCAAACTCTATCATAGATAAAAATCCTGTCAAGCAGGTGTAGGTAATAAAAAACCGACATCCTTTATGGGGATGTCGGCGTAGCAGAGAGAATGGTTTTACAGAAACGTTTTCGCTACTGCAAATATTTCCAATCCGCTCGTTTTCGGTAAGAACTGATCGGCTTTATGTTCTTTCGGTTCGATTGCACCGAGGAGGAGGATGGGAAGCTTTGGGTTCACGGCTTTCACTTTCTCTGCGAGCTCAGCTCCACTCATAACGCTCATATTATTACCTGTGATGATGAGCGCAACATCTTCTTCGTTCAGATGGAAAGCCTCGAGTCCTTCGACTCCACTTCGGAATGTCAGTATTTCCATTTCCGGAAAATTTTGTTCACTGAGCAATTTCAGAAGATTTCTGAATTGTGGATCGGCTTCCACGATGATGATTTTTTTTGTATTCATAAATAACAGGCTACAGGGTTTGGTTTCGCTAGATACAATATCATATCAAAAGAGAAAGTCAAGTTATTTACCAAAATTCAGATCCTAAAAACTGTGCCGGGGAGAGGACTTGAACCTCCATGGATTGCTCCGCTTGCTCCTAAGGCAAGTGCGTCTGCCATTTCGCCACCCCGGCGTATTTTTTCCGAGTGCGCCCAGTAGGATTCGAACCTACGACCTTATCCTTAAGAGGGATCTGCTCTACCAACTGAGCTATGGGCGCAAAAATAACTCAAAAATCGAAACGGAAATCTCAAAATTTAAGATAAAGAGGATCATAGCTCATTTTCACTTCCTTTTCCAATTTTGATTTTTGAAATTTGCGTTTTGAATTTTTATGCCCGGGGCCGGACTCGAACCGGCACGCCCGTTTTACCAAGCAACAGATTTTAAGTCTGTGGTGTCTACCAGTTCCACCACCCGGGCAGGGAGGCCATAGTGAGATTTGGTCACAACTCTCATCCGCTCGTCAGCGGATTCGGTCGCGACCCCGCCTCACAATCGCTCGGAGCTCGCGATATAGCTCCGTCTTGCAAATCTCCGCACACTTCGTGTGCTGAAGGCCATAGTGAGATTTGCACTCACGCATAGCGGTTTTGCAGACCGCCGCGTTAACTAACTTCGCCATATGGCCATAATTTTTCTACACCGACACCTAATGCTAATTCTTTTGAGATATTTCATCAACCCGCTGGCGATTTTTCTCTCCGCGATCAATATCAAAATCGAATGTCGGAATGCGCATTATTTTTGAATGTTCCCGGATGAATAATCGCAGGTCGCTCCGTAGGCGTTTCAGTGATGCAAGCGTTTTCACTTCTTCTTTCTCGGGAAATACGGTAACGAAAATATTTGCCATATCACCGAAATCGCTTATTTCAACTTTGGTGACGGTAATCAATGATTTCGTCTCTGATTCACGGGCAAGGAATTGTCCGGTGAGCGTGCGAATGATTTCCTCTACTCGTCCGTGTTTGTGACTATCCATTAGATTATTTTTCAACCATCATAACACTTTCTATCATATCTCCCGGCGCGAGATCAATCTTTGCTTCGATATTTGTGCCGAATTCAAATCCTTCTTTGACCTCATCTGTTTTTGCTTTTGCCTGTTCAAGTCCGCGCACGACTCCGCGTTCTATCTCTTTGCCATTACGTATCACCTTGATGTGCGATCCACTTTTAATTTCGCCCGAAAGAACTTTGCCGCCTACAATTTGCCGATCTTTCGTTCGGCTGAAAAAT
>DATKHE010000047.1:0-2380 GCA_035510395.1 Minisyncoccota bacterium | reverse complement strand
ATCATCAGAAGTTCGCGCAACACTCGGCGCAGATGTAGAGGCGGCGCAAAAGATGCTCACGACGCCAGGGGACGCGAGCCGATTTGTAAAAGAAACAGGTGTAGATTTGCTTGCGCCTGCGATAGGGAATTTCCACGGAGTGCTTCAAAATATTGCAGTCACAAGAACGGCGAAAAAAATTCAGCCCGCGCTCGTTGCTGAAATTTCCAAAGCGACAAAAACACCGCTTGTCCTTCACGGAGGGTCGGGAAGCGATGACGCTCTCGTGCGCGAAGCAATCGTTTCGGGCATTGCCATCGTACATATAAATACGGAGATGCGCATGGCGTATCGAAATGCTATTCGCCAGTCGCTTCAGGACAATCCTGACGAAGTCGCGCCATACAAAATCGCAAAACCAGCGGTGATTGCGATGCAAAAAGTCATCGAAGAAAAACTCAAAATTTTCAATAATCTATAAAGAAAAGGCGGTACGCTTTGCGCGCCGCCAAACACTTATGACATACGCAGACATAGCAAACGATATAAAGAAATTTTTCAAAGGCGATGTGCTGTTTGATGCGCCAACACTCACAAAATACAGCACGGACGCTAGTCTTTTTGAGGTGAAACCCCAGATCGTTGTCTTTCCAAAAGATGCGGATGATTTGAAAATGCTCGTAAAATATATAGCGGAAAAAAAACGCGAGATGCCAAACATTTCTATCACAATGCGTTCGGCAGGGACGGATATGTCAGGCGGCCCATTGAACGATTCAATCATCGCGGACGTTACGAGATATATGACAGGCATTATTGGATTTGAAGGTCAGAGTGTCACCGTAAAGCCAGGCACTTTTTATCGTGATTTTGAAAAGGAAACTTTGTCGCGCGGACTTATTTTGCCTTCGTACACAGCATCAAAAGAATTAAACACCGTTGGAGGGATGGTCGCGAACAATTCTGCGGGTGAAAAAACCTTGAGATACGGAAAAACGGAACGATATATTGAGGAGCTCAAGGTTATTCTCACTGACGGCAATGAATATACTGTTCACCCGCTTTCAAAACCTGAACTCGACCAGAAAATGGCGCAGAAAAATTTTGAAGGACAAGTGTATCGAGGAATTTTTGATATCGTGGACAAAAATAGGCAAATGCTCGCGAAAGCCAGGCCAATTGTCTCAAAAAATTCGGCGGGATATTATTTGTGGAATGTGTGGGATGGGAAAATATTTGATCTCAACAAACTCATCGTCGGATCGCAAGGGACGCTTGCTATCGTGACTGAAGCGACGCTCAAGCTCGTGCCCGTTCAAAAACTTTCAAAACTTTTCATCATATTTATGCCGTCACTCGATCATTTGGGTGAGGTCGTAAACATCGCTCTCAAATATAATCCCGACAGTTTGGAGTCATACGACGACAGCACGATATCATTTGCCATCAAATTCTTCCCTGAAATGGTGCGGGCGATGAAAAATGTTGGCGCGCTCCAATTGATATGGAGTTTTTGGCCTGAAGTATTCATGGTGCTTCGCGGCGGGATGCCGAAGCTTGTCTTGATGGTTGAATTTGACGGAAATAATGAGGCCGAAATACAGAAAAAGATGGATGCATTGGCAGCTGACCTCGCACCTTTTAAATTCCAAATGCGCGAAGCAAAAAAACAGATTGATTCGGAAAAATATTGGACGATTCGCCGAGAGAGCTTTAATCTCTTGCGAAAGCACGTGCGCCATCGCCGAACCGCGCCATTTATTGACGATATTATTGTCCCACCTGCGTGTCTCCCAGAATTTTTGCCAAAAATGCGAGCTATTTTGGACCACGACAAATTGCTTTACACGATTCAGGACACGCAGGCGATGGGAATTTTCACATTATTCCGCTTATGGATATGCACGAGGCGGTCAATCGCGAAATCATCGATGAAGTGTCGGACAAAGTATACGACCTCGTCATTCAATATCATGGCTCAATCACTGCAGAGCACAATGACGGCATCATCCGCACGCCGTATCTTTTGAAAATGTTCGGCGCCGACATCATCGAGCTTTTCAAAAAGACAAAAGATATTTTTGACCCGCAGGATATATTCAATCCGGGAAAAAAAGTGCCGTCAGCCGATCCGACAGGAATGGGCAATGAAGGTGGGACGAAAAAATATATGCTGGAGCATATCTCGAAGAAATAGTATAATAGACGCCATGACGCAGGATAATTAAATAATAATTTAAAAAACTTATGGCAGTAGAATTTGATGAAGACAAAGGATACACCGCAAATCAATACGGCGGACAAGAAAAAAATTCAAAAATGGTCGCGTGGCTCATATCAAAAGGCGTGGTAAAAAACGAATCAGGCGCAAACGTGATTCTCATCACCATCGCACTCGTAT
>DATKHE010000046.1:0-12660 GCA_035510395.1 Minisyncoccota bacterium | reverse complement strand
TATACCCTCTCTTTATATTCTCCTGTCTCGGTATTTATTTTTATGATATCGCCTTCGTTTATGAAAAGGGGAGCGGATATGACCGCGCCTGTCTCAATCGTCACGGCTTTCGTTCCGCCCTTTTGCGTGTCGCCTTTGTTTCCGGGAGGAGCTTCAGTGACTTTAAGCTCGATTGTTGCCGGCATTTTGATGCCATAAATTTTTTCATCAAATGAGAGAGCTTCGACGAGGGAATTCGGTTTCAAAAATTTACCTTTTTCGCCAATAATATCTGCACCGAGCTTGAAACGCTTGGATTGGTCGTCTTCTTCAGAGAACCACCACTCTCCGCGGCTCGTATACATATATTTCACGTCCCGTGAGTCGATTTCTGCTTCCTCAGCTTTTTCTGCCTGATGAAATGTCATTTCGATCACGCGATTGTTGATGACTCCGCGAAGCTTTGTTTTATTCTGAGGCTTTCGCTGCTGCATACGGAAAACATGCGAATCAAGCACTTCGTATGGCTCGCCTTCGAGGAGTATGACTTTTCGCGGTGTGATTTCGTTGTATTCCAACATAGGTCAGAACAATAGCATTTGAGCCATATTTTGGATACTTGACATATCTGTATCAGACGTGATAAACCTAGGAGAATAAAATTTGCTCTTTCAAGCAAACAAGGTCTCTACATAGACCTAAACCAGAGGTAATAACCTCACGTATGTGGATAGAAAGGAAATATGCAATATCTTGGATACTATCTCGGGTTTCTATTGGCGTTTTTTATGGACTTTTTCAAGTTCGTATCTGTCTCTGTGAAATTCGAGACGAGCTGAAAAAGCTTAACAAGGGAAAGTAAAATATCCCTCGAATAAATGGCGGCGCGTTTCAGAAACGCGCCGCCATTAATCATTTACAAAAGTTTCTCAATAATCCCGATGACACCGACGCCTATGACGATAAGCGAAAGGGAAATGTTGAATGTCATATTGAGATTTGGGATAAATGAGATTGCGACACCTGCTGCGACAACGATGAGCCAAAGAATTGTTTTCATTTGATTTTATTTGTTTCTTTATTCGTCGCTCTTATCTCTTGGCTCTTCCGGTATTCCTGTTTCTCCTTTTGCCAATTTTTCTTTTATTTCTTTCAATATGTGATTTGAAACTTTTGTGTTTTCTTTGAGGAATTGTCGTGTTGCATCATATCCGCGGCCGAGCGCTTCCTCGCCGTATTTGTATGACGATCCTGATTTTTTGATAATGCCCATCTTTTCTCCGAGCGCTATCATTTCACCTTCGCGAGATATGCCTTCGTTGTACATCAAATCAAATTCTGTTTGTTTGAACGGCGCGGCAACTTTATTTTTGACTACCTTTACGCGCACACGTCCGCCCATTACTTCATCGCCCTTTTTGATCTGTGCGATGCGGCGAATATCGAGTCGCACTGATGTATAGAATTTGAGTGCTTTTCCTCCGGGAGTGGTTTCAGGATTGCCGAACATTACTCCTATCTGCATTCTGATTTGATTTATGAATATGACGACGGTCTTTGATTTTGCGACGATTGCGGTGAGCTTGCGCAACGCTTGAGACATAAGCCGCGCTTGTTTGCCCATATGGCTCTGTCCCATATCGCCCTCGATTTCATCTTTTGGCGTGAGCGCGGCGACAGAATCCACGACAATAACATCTATTTTGCCACTTCTGACGAGCGACTCAACGATTTCAAGTGCCTGTTCCCCTGTGTCAGGCTGAGAAATCAAAAGTTCATCAATTTTTACTCCAAGTTTCTTTGAATATTCCGGGTCCATCGCGTGTTCTGCGTCGATGTATGCGCATACGCCGCCTTTTTTCTGCGCTTCTGCGACGATATGGAGCGAGAGGGTAGTTTTGCCGGATGATTCAGGGCCGAATATTTCAATAATGCGTCCGCGAGGCACACCTCCGACACCGAGCGCGGCATCAAGTCCGATTGAGCCGGTCGGAATAACATCCAAATCCACTTTTGGTTTTTGTCCGAGCATCATAATCGAATCATCACCGAATTTTGTTTTTATGGCATCGAGCGTATCTTGAATATTCGGACGCGCCGCTTTTACTTCGACTTTTTCTTCCGTTCTTTTTTCTTTTTTTGCCATCATTTTATTGGGATGTATAAATTACGTGTAATATTTTCGTCGCTACTTTTCCAAAACGATCTTTCGCGACCAAAGTCAGTACATTATATCCTGACATAAGCACGATGTCATCGCTCCACGCGCCGTTTTCATCTGTGAATATCTGCGCACCGTTAAACGTGATGAATGCCGCATTTTTTATTGTACCCGATACGAGGATGATTTGAGTGGTGGTTGCCTCACCATCAATGGGAGATGCGATCCAGATACGCGGACCAAGTACTAGGTTTCGGAATTGAAATGTACCATAGCCGACAATGATGACAGCGACAAATGCGATGATGAAGACCTTGAGCCATTTCCGCGTTTTTTCTCTTTGTGTCACTGGCTTTTATTTTATTCTGTTGGAATTTCTGTTTCTTCAGTTGCAGCGGGTATTTCGCTTTTACTTTCACTGCCCGAAATCACCAAACGTGGTTTTGCTCCGTCTTCCGGACCGATGACACCGCGCTTTTCGAGCAAGTCCATAAGACGAGCGGCACGCGAATACCCCACGCGTAATTTTCTCTGTATATATGACGTGGATCCTTTTCCTGCCTCGAGGACGATCTGTTTTGCATCCTCATATAAATCATCGTCTTCGCCGATACTGTCTCCTGCGTCATCAAATGATGAGCTGAAGAGTGCATTTTTGTCGGCGACCGCTTGGTCGGTGAGGTTGAGTTCATTCGGTACATCATCCGCGTGATTTGCCACGAGGAATTTCACCACTTTTTTCACTTCGGACTCTGATATGTATGCAGATTGAATGCGTTGAGGCTTTGATATTTCAGCCGAAAGGTAGAGCATATCACCCGCACCGAGAAGTTTTTCCGCACCCGACATATCGAGAATCGTGCGAGAGTCCACTTGAGATGCGACCTGAAACGCCATACGCGTCGGAACATTTGCCTTGATGATACCGGTGATGACATTGACCGATGGGCGCTGTGTTGAGAGAAGGAGATGAATACCGACGGCGCGGCTCATTTGCGCGAGGCGCACGATGCCTGCCTCGAGTTCGCGCGGATACGTTGTCATAATATCTGCCAATTCATCGATGAATATGACGATGTACGGCATTGCTTCAGGAGATGCGGCGTCATCCTTGTCTTTCGAGGGGCTTGCTTTGTACGCATTTACTATCGTCTTGTGATACGAATCAATGTCACGCACTTTGTTTGCTTCCAAAATATCGTAGCGTCTATCCATTTCTTTTGCCGCCCATTTGAGCGCAAGAATTGCCTTTTTAGAATCCGTAATGACAGGTGTGAGTAGATGCGGAATGCCGTTGTAGAGTGTGAGTTCAACGCGTTTCGGGTCAACCATAATGAATCTGAGCTGTTCAGGCGAATTGCGATAGAGAAGAGAAACAATGAGGGTGTGAATTGCTACCGATTTTCCGGATCCTGTCGTACCTGCGATGAGTGCGTGAGGCATCTTTGCCACGTTTGCAAAATGAGACTTGCCCGATATGCCACGTCCGATAGATACGAGAAGTGGTTTCTCTGAAGTTTGGAATTCATCGCTACCAAGGAGTGTTCCAAGACCGACGAGCGTTTTTGATGTGTTCGGCATCTCGATACCAACAAGCGATTTGCCTGGAATTGGTGCTTCAATGCGAAGCGGGTGAGCGGCGAGTGCAAGTGAAAGGTCATTTTGAAGCGCGACGATTTTCGAGAGCTTTACGCCTTCCGCAGGTTTCAATGCGTATCGCGTAACCGACGGTCCGATTGTTACCTCATCCATTTCGACATCAATACCAAAATTTGCCAGCGTTCGTTTGATAATATTCGCGTTCGCTTTCACATCGCCAGCACCCGGTGTTCCTGAGTCGCGTTCAAGAAGTGAGAGCGGAGGAGAAGTATACGCGCGGTCAGTTAGTCGAGGTTTTGTTTTAATGAATCCCGAAGCCTCAGTATCTCCTGCTGCGATTTTTATTGTTTTTTCTTCTTTTTTCAGATGCAGTTTTTCCTCTTCTTTCATTTCCGCAATTTTTTCTTTTCGGGGCTTGATTTCTTCAGGTGCCCCGTTTATCTTTATTTCCTTTTCTTCCGGTTCGTCATCCGCTTTTTCATCCTCATCTTTTTTGAATATATCCGTCAGCATATCAAAAGGAATCGAGGTATTGAATATAATAAGAAGCGAGATCAGAAGGAGTGCTGACAGAAACACACTGCTTGCTACAGGGGCAAAGAGTTTCAAAAAGGGATATGCGACCCATGTGCCGACGAGACCGGCCTTGCCGGCATAGGCGATATCAATAAGCCCGAGCCCTGAAAGCAGGAACAGGAGCGATCCGATAAATTTCAGCCAGTCAAATTTTTGATGAATGCTTTTGAAAAATGCTATGCACAAAAGGACACAAATAAGCGGCAAAAGGTAATATCCGATGCCGAGGAATTTATATAGTCCCTGGTAGAAAAGAGTTCCCACATATCCGCCCTTTCCGAATCTTGCAAGCAGTGTAAATATCGCGACGACAAGAGCGGCTATGGCAATGACCCCTTGGAGGGTTTCATCTTTCAGTCCAAAGCGATCATTATCTCTTGCCTTTGATTTTTTAGATTTTGCCATGGCAAAATTATAGCAATAAATAGGGCTATTTTGATATAGCAGAAAAATTTTATTTGCATCACGGACTTTTTTGTTTCCTATCTCATATTTTGTCCTTGCAAACTGTCCTTGAGCTTCTATAATGGACATATTATTTTATCAAAATTTTTAAAGGACATTTAATACAACATACTATGTCTGATATAGAAAATACGTCACTCGGTTTCGCCATATTTGATAGCAGTGCCTACTTTTCATTTATACAGAAAAAGACAGAGAAATTGGTTGCCGCGATGTACCTCATAACCAATGTCATAAAGGACAATGAACCGATAAAATGGACTGTCCGAGAGAAGTCGCTTGAACTTGTTGAACTCTCTTTATTTATGAGATCGGCAAGTGCATCTGAACTCAGCTCGTTCTTTCGTGAGTATCGGTCTGTTGCAGATGAGATTGTTTCGCTTGTGTCCATCACCCGTCATGCAGGTATGGTTTCACCTATGAATTATGAGGTTTTGAAGAACGAATTTGATCTTATTATGAAGACCATAGCCGAGACAGAAGAAAAACATAAGGATACTGCATCTCTCGGTCTTGAATTTTTTGCAACTGAAAATATATCCCCCATCAGTGAATCAGAAAAAAAAGTCCAAAAGGACAAAAAAAGCGGTGAATCAATGTCCTTTGATAAAGGACATACCCAAAAGGCTAAAAATTCGGATAAAAATATAAAGAATACAAGGAAGGACAAAATCTTGAATTTACTTACGAAAAGGAACGGTTTAGGTATAAAGGACTTTTCACAGGAAATGAAGCAGGTAAGCGAAAAAACCATACAGAGAGACCTTCTCGCCCTCGTTGCATCCGGTGTCCTTAAGAAAGAAGGAGACCGTCGTTGGTCCCGATATTTCATCAAATGAGGGTATGGGGGTTTAGTCCAAAGGTATAGTTTTACTATACCCTAAACCCTTCAATCTAAGGCCTTGTCTCCATTTGCCTTTTCTCTCTTTTTCGGCTAGTATTGACGGGTTGGCTAAAAGCCCTTATTTCCTTGGTTTTTTAGGGAAACAGGTAATTATCCACATTTCGGCATCATTGCGGCTTTGCAGGTCTCATATATAATGACTTGCAAGACACATTGCGTGTCCTGCCTCTGCCTCACGGTTTAGGCTGACGTTCATTGACAATTTAATACTCAATTCAGGTCAATTGTCAGTATCATTTATTCGGCAATCTATCTTTTCGTCTCTCGTCGATTAGGTGTGGCGCTTTGGACTGGAAACATGAAGCCCAAATCTTGAAACTTGAAACGTCAGACAAGAAATAATTTTATGAATTATTTTCTGATGTTTCAAGTTTCATGTTTCAAGCTCTATGATTTTCTTTTTCAACGCGCCACACATAATGTGAGGCGGAAGGAATGATGATTCGGGGAAAGTGCTCACGCATTTTTCCAAAAACATTTTTTGCGAATGCGGTCGATCACGCGCCGCAGAAAATAAAATTATTATTCGTTCAGCTAAACAATCTCACTTCAAACTTACTAATTAATACGGAGTGCGATTGTTAAAATTAAAAAACAAATTATGAAATTCACTTCACTTCGAACTTCAGGAATCAGAGCTGTTGTAGGCATCGCGCTTGCAGCATCTCTTCTTGGAGCTTCAACTGTTGCAGCTCAGTCAATAAGTTTGGCTCAGTTGACAGCACTTCTTACTAGCTTGGGTATTTCTTCTTCCCAGATATCGGCTGCAGTATCAGCTCTTGGAACGACGAACACCACAACTTCATCAGGATACAATTACACTCGTAGCCTCACCGTAGGTTCAACGGGTGCAGATGTTACTGCGCTTCAAAACACGCTCATTGCAAATGGCGACCTTGCATCTGGTCTCAACACCGGATACTTCGGAGCTCTTACGCAGGCAGGTGTTGCAAAGTGGCAGGCATCAGTAGGTATCACACCTGCTGTTGGTTACTTTGGTCCAATATCAATTGCGAAGCTCGGCGCTTCGTCATCGATGACAACGACCACGACAACCACAACAAGTACGTCAGCTCCAAGTACGTCAGCTCCTTCATCGGTAGCTGGTTGTACTCCAGGTGCGATGTTTAGCTCTACAACAGGAGCAGCATGTGCAACTTCATCAACAGTTACAAACACTGGTGTTGAAGGTATTCTTACAGTTAACTTGAACCCAACTCCATCTTCTGGACAGAACGTCTACGAAGGGGACTCAATGGATTCTCTTATTGGTATACAGTTGCAAGCGCAGCTTTCTCCAATAACAATTCAGCGCGTTCAGGTTGACCTCGGTGATTCAACAGCGTTCTACACGAAAGTGTTCCCAACGTTGTACCTTGTTTCTGACACAGGTCAGACACTTGCTCAGGCATCTCTTAACGGCAATACCGTTACGAAGCAGACAAATAGCAGCGGAGGCAATGAGTACTACCTCAACTTTAGCGGATTCAACTACACGGTTCCTGGAGACAATTCCATCCATGTGTTGACCGTCAAGGGTGATGTATACGGTTCAATCGATACTTCTGATGACTCTGGTGGTCTTCAGCAGTACTTCACAAATGGATCAGTACCTATCTCTATTCCTGTCAACGGCATTCGTGGCGTAGACGGAGCAGGTGTAGACCAATACGGTCCAATTGGAAGTGCAATTACAAATAGTGTGCTCGTTCAGAATTCATTGACTGACAGCGCACAGCTTCAGATTTCGACTGACGCATCTACTCCTCTTGCACAAACAGTTGTTGCAAGTTCAGGTGCTAACGACAACGAAGCTGACGGCGTAACAGTATTGACCTTCGATGCATACGCACAAAAGGATGCGATTACATTCGATAGTATTTCTGGTACGACAGTCGTAACAGCAACTAGCTCAACAGCTAGTGCTCTCCCTACAACTGCATACCTCTATGCTGGTTCACAGCAGATTGGTTCTTCAGCAATTACCTTCGTTGGTACAACAGGAACATTCTCATTCAATAACATGAGTTACACCGTTCCTGTGAACACCACTCAGGCGCTCACCATCAAGGAAGATATCAAGGGTGCAGGTTCAGCACAGGTTAGTCAAACAACTACGATCCTTGCTTCTGGTATAAATGCTGAGAACTCGGTAGGTAATACCATCACTAGTGGTAACCTCACTGGTTCTGCAACTGGTAATCAGTTGTCTGTTATTGCGACTGGTCCTGTCTTCACACTTGTTGGTACTCCAACAATTTCGTCAAGCCAGAGCCCAATATCGAATAACACTTCGACATCAACTCTCCAAGCGAACTTCACGCTTAACATTCAGGCAGTTGGTGGAAATCTCTTCTTCGGTACGCAGGCGGCATCATCGACATTCGTCATGCAGACCTATGTTAGTGGTGTATCATCTACTGTCTACAACGCTTCAACAACAAGTTGGTCAATCCCATCGTCAGGTGTAGTATCTACTGGTCTTACAGGTGCAAATGCATTTGAACTCCAGCAGAACAACTCTGTTCAGATTCCAATTACCTACTTGTTAACAGGTAAAACCACTGCAGGTGCGGCTATCTCTACTTCACAGTCGTATGCTGTTGGTCTTAATGGAATCAACTGGTCTACAACTGGTAACACTGACGTCCTAAGTAACTTTATGGCAGGTCAGCTTAACTGGAGAACAGGCACGTTAATATTCCCTTAATGGGAGTGTAGGAACTATCGTCGTCGAATCGCAAGGTTTGACATAGCTCTGGCAAAAGCCGCCCTCATGGGCGGCTTTTGCGTTGCCTGCAAATCGGAAGGGCGGTCCTTCCGATTGGATTCAGGCTATTTATTTTCTGTTATACTCTTTCTATGAAATCGCGAGGAATCATCAAAATATTGGTCGCACTCACCATTGCCGCATGTCTCATACTGCTCTTTCTTTATTTCGCCCAAACATATCTTTCAGGCGGTCTCTTTGGAACATCCACATCTACGCCATCTATGACGTCAGTATATGCACCTCAGGGGGTAAACCCGCTTCTTGGTTTTATCAATGGAAATGGAAGTCAAAGCTCTGCGGGGACTTCTGGTGTAGGGAGTGGCACGGGGAGTTCTTTGACCAACAGCGCGACTTCTCCGTATGCCGCTTCAATAAACCTTGGCTCAGGAAATGCATCAAGCGATATTCAGCCTGAGGGTGAATACATCACTCTTTCAAATAACAGTCAGACTTCAGTAGATATTACCGGCTGGACGGTCGAGAATGGCGCGGACGAGCGCGCTTTTCAAACGACAGGGAATCAGGCGGTAAATGTCGCCGCAAAAGCAGTCAAAATTCCCCAAGGTACGCAATTTCTCTCGCCAAGCGGAAATGATGTAATTGGCGATATCATTCTCAAACCGGGAGACAGTGCGGTGCTCACCGTCGGCGCTCCATTCATCTCATATCCATTTCCAATCGCATACAGTTTCCGCGAGAATATCTGCTCCGGATATTTCAATTACACCTACCCGTTCAATCCACAGATCAGCGCACAATGTCCGACAGCCGCGAATGAACCGGATTCCGCATCTATTACCGATGTCTGCTTCAATTATGTAAGGTATCTCCCGGCGTGTTACAACCCGCAAGTGCAAGATGTGAACAATTTCAAAAACACGCTGCAGCAGAACTGTCAGGACTACATCACCTCGCATATGAATTATCCCGGATGTGTTGCACATCACGAAAATGACACGAATTTTTCTCTGCCCGTGTGGCGTATTTTTCTCGGGCAGAATCAGGCGATGTGGAGAAGCCAAGATGATAAAATCATCATACTCGACACGAACGGCAAGACAGTGAGTGAGATTGACTACTAACTATTACTTGAGACAGTCGAGGATTATTTTTTGTTTTCAACGTAATTATAGGTGATCGAGGAAATATGAGCGATGACGGCTGAAAGCTTCGTGAAATCAGAACCTTTTGTCATCACACAGAGAAGATATGGGTTGCTCGGCGCGTAGATGATGCCGCAGTCATGGAGTTCGCGATATTCAAGGTTTCCATTTGTATCAAGCTGTGTCCTTTCGCCGAATTTGTGGGCGACCACTGTGTTTGCAGGCACTCCAGCGATCAGTCCAGCGTTAAATGTTGTCTCTGTCAGCAACTTGAGCGCCTGTTCTGAATCATCAGCGGAAAGGTATGTCGCGTTGTAAAGCGCGCGAAAAACGAGCGAATACGCATGAGCGGACATATAATCATTGCTTATGTCATTTGTTGTCGGAGAGGGAAGGCGAAGCGAGGTGTTTACCGCGGCAACTTTTCCTTGAGTGTCATTTTCAACAAGGGATATGTATGCATCATCATCTGATGTGATAATCATATTATTAATGAGATTTTGCACGGTTTGAGGACCTGCCGTGAGAGGCGTTGCTGGCACAAAATCCTGTTCGGAATCGTACTGTGGCTTGTAGTTGAACGTTTCATTCAAAATCGCTGGGTTACTTTCAGCCGCGCTGTAATATGCCATCATCACGATAACCTTGAGCATACTCGAAGGCGAATACGGTGCATCTTCATTCACTCCTGTCCATTCATCAGAATTGAGGTCGCGGAAATATATTGATGTTGAAGCAATGTCGCCAACGGCTTTTTCCGAATTAATATATGAGGTCAACTCGTTTTCGAGTGGCGTATATTTTGAAAAAAGGGTCTTTGGTCCGAGCGAAAATCCGATGAGCGGATTGATGAATTGATAATTGCCAGAGTTGTCGCGTATTGCCTGTCCAGTAATAGGTGTAGGAGATTGCCTTCCTGTGTGAAAACCGACAAAAAAGCCGACAGCGAGTGCTAGTATCCCGACAAGAGTAATTGATAAATACTTCATGAACCTGTTGTATTACTACGATACTAACTCGTTTTTGGGCTCATGCAAACCTTTCATCTCTTGGTCAGTAAAGAGCTCGAGCGAGCGAAGTTCAAGGAGTATTTCCGGCAGGGGGGATGTTTAGAGAGCCGTTTTTAGCCCCTAATTTGGCCAAAGCGGGGTGTTTGTTATCACTTGCGGCAAAGCTTGTTCCGAGGTCAATTTCGCCTAAAAATCGCATCGTAATACTTATGCGCAAGGGCTGCTAATTCATTTCTAGCCAATCTATGCGAATCGAAAAGCACGCTCACAACGTAGAACACTCATATATGGAGCCAAGAGTTCTCATCGGAAAGACTGTCATTCATGTCGAGGTTGCAAAAGATACAGAAACGATTCGCACCGGACTCTCTGGGAGGGACACGCTTGCATCTGATCGAGGAATACTTTTTGTTTTTCCGAGACCAAAATGGTACCGATTTTGGATGCGCAATATGCGATTTTCGATAGATATGATTTGGATACGGGGAGACAAAATAGTCGGTGTGACTGAAAATATAAAAAATGAATTTGATCCGGCGCATCCGCATTTTTATAAAGCGCCGGAGAAGGTGGATCATGTGCTTGAAGTGAATGCGGGATTTGCGAAAAGGAAAAACATTTGCGCGGGAGATACGGTAGTGTTTAATAACATTCGACCCCAGTTTGAAATTGTGCGTATGAATGATACAGACAAAGAACAGTGGAATCAATTTGTCGAGAGAAATCAGTCAATTGTCGGGACATTTCTTGGGACGTGGGAATGGGGAGATTTTCAGAAAAAATTGGGACTGCACATAGAACGATATGCTGTTAAGGAGGGCGTGAACATCGCCGCGATGTTCACGCTTATTCGATACAAGCTTCCGTTCGGTCTCTATTATGGATATATGCCGCGCGGACCTGTCATAGCAAAAGAATATGTTGATGCGGAAATGAAGTATTTTGAAATATTGCAGGCAATTCAAGAATGGGCAAAAAAAGAGCTTTCCAAATTTATTTTTTTGAGGATGGAGCCGCCGCTTTTGTCTTTGTCGCGCGATTTTGAAATGTACGGACTGCGCACACCGTTATATACCATTCAGCCACCGCATAACACCGTCGTACCTCTGACTATCACGGAAGAAGAAATATTGAAGAATTTTCATCCATCGACGCGATCGAATATCAAACGTGCCGAAAGGAGGAGTGTTATCTGCGAGATGGAAAAAGAATTCGGGGAAGAGGGATACAGGCATTTTTTCTCAATGATCAAAAGCACCATCGCACGAGGTCATGGAAAAAATGCTTATCCGAGCGAAACGTACCTAAGAACTTTTTTGTCCTACAATCATATTTTGAATAAAAATAAACCGTATGATCCTGCGCGGGTCTCGATCGGTGTCTTTTGCGGATATCACGATGGAATACCTGCGGCGACTCATATTGTCGTCTTTTTTGGCGACACAGCCACATATCTTTTTGGCGCGTCCTACACCGAGCATTTGAACTCAAAAGTGGATACCTATCTTCATTTTGCGGCAATGAAAGAAGCAAAGCGTCTCGGTATGCGCTATTACGATCTCGGTGGTATTGATGAAGACGTGTGGCCATCGCTCACAAGATTTAAGCGCCAATTCGGCGGCGATGAAATATATTATGTTGGCAATGTCGACGTGCCTCTCAAGCCGCCGCTCTATCACACCTACAATATTTTGAAGAAAATGCTGAAAAAATCGCGCGGTCAGCTTTAGGAATAATTTGTCGGAGAAGAAATTGCTTGAGATAGGACTGAAAATGGGGTGTTTTTACTGTTGAAAATCTGTACCCATGCGCTAATATGAATGGGTGAAAAACTTTTTGCATACCACATTTTCTTCCTTAAAGATTAGAAATTATCGACTTTATTATTTTGGTCAAGTAATTTCGCTTTCTGGTACTTTTCTTCAAGCGCTTGCACAGGATTGGCTTGTGTTGAAATTAACAAATTCCGGATTAATGCTCGGGTTGGTTTCAGCTTTTCAGTTTCTACCGATGCTTCTTCTTATGCCTTTCGGGGGAGTGATCGCTGATAGATTTCCGAAATTAAAATTACTTTTTACTACCATCTACTG
>DATKHE010000045.1:0-4503 GCA_035510395.1 Minisyncoccota bacterium | reverse complement strand
CTTCAATATCATCGCCTCTCAATCCCTGGCCGGTAAAAACCGTCTATCCGAATGCCGGCGCGCTTTTGCCCTTCAGCCGCATCGTGGCGTATTACGGCAATTTTTATTCCACAGCGATGGGTGTTTTGGGACAATACCCGCCGCAAGAAATGCTTCAAAAACTTGAAGCTGTCGCCGCCGAGTGGGAAGCGGCAGATCCGACGACACCCGTCATTCCAGCGCTTGATTATATTGCTGTCACGGCGCAGGGAAGTCCGGGACCCGACGGCACATACAGCGCGCGTATGCCGGCAGACCAAATCGATGAAGCCGTCACGCTCGCAAATCAAATCCACGGCATCGTGTTTCTCGATATACAGCTCGGATTGAGCAACGTAGAGACCGAGATTCCGCTTCTCGAACCGTATTTGAAATTGCCGAATGTTGAGCTTGCCCTCGACCCGGAATTTGCAATGCATAACGGAGAAAAGCCCGGTGTAATATATATCGGAACGATGGATGCCACAGATATAAATTTCACCGCCGATTATATGGCGCAGGTCGTGAGGGAAAATAATTTGCCGCCGAAAATACTTGTCGTTCATCGATTTACGCAGGATATGGTGACGAATTATCAAAACATCACCCCTCTGCCCGAAGTCCAAATCGTGCTCGATATGGACGGCTGGAGCACTCCGGCAAAAAAGGTGAGCATTTACGATGAAGTCGTGGCTGATAATCCGATTCAATTTACGGGAATAAAATTGTTCTACAAAAACGATGCACTTCCGCCGAGCTCGGGACTTCTCACCCCAGCGCAAATCCTTCAATTACGGCCTCAGCCGAGCTATATTCAATATCAATAATTTTTGTTTCAATACAGCTGAACAAAAACGTATGCCTTTGTTTTTATATTCAGATACTATAGGATGGAGCGTATGGCAAAAAGAATGAACACCAGAAGGAAAGTATCTCGTTCTCACAAGACCAAGAAACGTCTTGCTATCAAACGCGCGATGCTTGATGCGCGCAAAAAATAACCGCGGGCAAAGCCGCACAAAAAATTATGAGTGTGCGTAGTATCAAAGATTGGAAACCTGTTACACGCGTACGCAATTGGTACGCGCGTTTTGAGCGCCCGATTTCCTCATTATCGCTTGTCGGCGGATTCGTATTCGACGCACTGACGCTTCAGCGTGTCGATATGCCGTGGGAAAATTTCTGGGTTGTTGTTCACCTCGTCATTGTCGGCACCTGTATTATTTTGATAAATCGCCAAGATGTGGACATCGCGGAAGCAAAAGACCCCGCACAATACCATTTCTGGCTGGTAAACATTCTCCAATTCTTTTTCGGAGGACTTCTGTCCACCTATCTCGTCTTTTATTTCCGCAGTACCGACCTCCTTGTCTCTTGGCCGTTCATATTTCTTCTCGGTCTGGCATTTTTGGCCAATGAACGCTTCAAAAAGCAGTATACCCGTTTGAGTTTTCAAATCGTCCTCTTTTATCTCTGTATTTTCGCATTCGCCATTTTCCTCGTGCCGGTTGTCCTGCGCCAGATCGGTCCATACATATTTATTATTTCCGGACTCGTAAGCTTGGCATGTATGGCCTTGTTTCTCCGTCTCCTCAAGCACTTTACTGCCGCGAAGGTTGAAAAGAACAGACGAGTGATTCTTCTTTCAATCGGCCTACTATTTGTTTTGTTCAATGTTCTCTATTTCAACGATTTTATTCCGCCGATTCCTTTGTCGCTCAAGGATTCGGGCGTCTATCATACGATTGAAAGAGATCCAACGGGCGATTATGTCCTCGGACACGAAGAAACTCATTGGTATGATTTTTTCAATCTCTATCCGGATTTTCACGCATCGACGACCGATCCCGTCTATGTCTACAGCGCCATATTTTCTCCTCCCCAATTTGATACGAACATTATTCATAAATGGCAGTATTACAATGCAGCTGAAAAGAAATGGATACGTGAGGGAAATATATCGCTCCTTGTAGCCGGCGGACGGGACGGCGGATTTCGCACCTATTCTGTAAAATACGGACTGATTCCGGGTCTTTGGCGCGTAGATGTAGAGACAGACAGCGGGCAGACAATCGGCACGGTTCGATTTAATGTGGTGGATACGCCTCTCACCACACCACTTGAAACAGAGATAAAATAAATATATGCCAACCGTTTATATCGTCATTTTGTTTTATAAATTCACTCATATAGCCGAGCCGAAGGTTTTCGCCGACTCGCACCGCGATTTCTGTAAGGAACGGGAAATATTCGGCCGTATGATTGTCGCCGAAGAAGGTGTGAACGCGACATTTGAAGGCACGCGCGAAAATATAGAGCAATACAAAACATTTCTCACATCCGACTTGCGCTTTCAAAACATTACGATAAAGGAAAGCGCGGGAAATGGCTCTGCATTCACCCGATTATCTATTCGTGCACGTGACGAAGTTGTCACGCTCGGCGCAGGGAAATTTGATGTCGCAAAAGAAACAGCAAAAGAACTTCCCGCGAGCGAGCTTCAAAAATGGTATGAGACCGGCGAGGACTTCGTCGTACTCGATTTGCGCAACGATTACGAAATCGCCAGCGGAAAATTCGACAAAACGATTGATCCCGGACTAACAAATTTTCGTGACCTTCCGGAAAAAGTGGCGAAAATAAAAGAAATATCCGATCTCAAAGGCAAAAAAATCGTCGCAGTATGTACCGGCGGTATTCGCTGCGAGAAAGCCACGTGTTTGCTTCAAAAAGAGGGAATCGCAAATCTCTATCAGCTCAAAGACGGCATTCACACCTATATGAAGGAATATCCCGGAGGACATTTCAAAGGAACGCTTTTCGTATTTGACAATCGTATGACGACCGATATTGTGCCGACAAAAAACAAAACTATTATCGGCAGATGTTCATTTTGCCTCGCATCGACAGAAAATTATTGCTCCGATGACTCTGTCCGTCCATCTCGAAAAATTCTCTGCTGTCATTCGTGCTTTGCAAAAAACGCATCTCGATTGCGGGAAAGCGTAACTACTGCGTAATCAAAACAAATCTCAATCGGCACAAGTAGTATAATGAAGCTGTTTACAGACAGACGTAATACATCAAACATATGAGCGATTTTCGACCAGACAAAGATACTGACGAATTGACCGAAGAGGTCAAAGAAATAATGGAGAAACACGACCTCGATGAGGACGATGCGCGGCTGGTGAAAAAGACTATGGACGAACGCAGTATCGATGAAGATGATGCTGTGGAAATTGTAGCCAATTTGCTAGAATGAGGATGTCATAGAAAGACATTTCTCAATGCAAAAATATTATCGAACAATCGTCTGGCTCATTGTGATCATCATCGCACTGTCTTTGATAGTCATCATATTCTCTGGATCTGGGCAGATGCAAAATACGTCGCCTGTTATCACGGCGACAACGACCTCATCAGCCGAGGCCTCGCTTATGGTCGTCACGCAAAGCGACAACAATACGACCGTACACCTCGCGCAAGGCGAACAGTTCGTCATCAATCTCGGCGCACTCCATTGGACTCTGGTTTTTTCTCCAGAAAATATTATTGGCAGAGTATTAAACACGCCAGACAATACGGGGCAGGGAATATATGAAGGTCTTCACGCAGGCACGACAACACTCCACGGCACGGGCGCCCCAATCTGCAATCCTGGTCAAGCGTGCCCTGACTTTATGGAAGCGATGACAATTACGTTTGTGGTTGAATAGTGACATCGCTTTCGGATATAATATTCGGGTGAGGTAAGAAATTTTGTCGTTGAGAATGAATCAGAACTCGGAATTACTATAGAAATTTACGAATAGTGTCAATACAAAACTCAATCAAACATCTGAAAAAGGACAAACATTTTGCGCCGTTGATAAGGAAATACGGAATTCCAGATTTGGAAGGGCGGGGGAAGCAGTATTTTAGAGCGCTCGCGCGAATGATTATTTACCAGCAGCTTTCCGGAAAAGCTGCGGGCACTATTTTGAAACGATTCGTCGCGCTATTTCCTAACAACGGCAGATTTCCGACACCAGAGCAGATGCGCAAAATGTCTATGGCGAAACTTCGCTCTGCCGGATTGTCGCGACAAAAGGCGACATATCTCAAAGACCTCGCGGACAAATTCATCGACGGCACAATCAATCAAAAGACACTTCATGCGCTCACGAATGATGAAGTGACGGAACATCTCGTGCGAGTCAAAGGTATCGGCACGTGGACAGCGCATATGTTTCTCATGTTTACGCTCAATCGGCCGGATGTTTTGCCGACAGGAGATCTCGGCGTCCGAAAAGGATTTCAAAAAGTGTATGGATTGCGCAGTATGCCGACGCATGAGCGGATGGAGCGCGAAGCAAAGCCGTGGCGTGAACACGCGACGACTGCATCCTGGTACTTTTGGCAGGTTGTGGACGATGAGTAGTCACAAATGTGGATAACCTTGCACAAAGGTCTTTGTAGGTGTATAGCAGAGCGGTATTAAGA
>DATKHE010000044.1:0-11500 GCA_035510395.1 Minisyncoccota bacterium | reverse complement strand
GGACTGACGACCATAGAGGAAGTCTTACGTGTCGTATCCGAGTAAGTGAGGCGCATCGGAAGGCCAATCCTTTCGATTTTAGGCGGGCGAGGAGTACCTCGCCCGCCTTTTTAATCCTCACTCATACTTGCTTGACTCGTGCGGGGGGGGGTTATCATTACAGTAAGCGCAAAGCTGAAAGCGCAAAATGCAAAATTAAGAGTGAAAAAGTCAAAGCTGGTATTAAAATGAGCCTTTGATACTATGAAGCGCAGAATTAACCAAATATTTTTTAACCCTATTATAAAATTAAGAAAACATTACTTGCCGCATCAATCGGTCTCGTCACGTTCAGTGGAGCATTATTCGCTGGTACAGTAACCCTCGTTCACGCGCAAAGTATCTCAATTACAGAACTTATTCAGCTTTTAACCGCTCTCCATATTTCTCCTGCCAAAGTGACTGCTGTCGAAGCGGCAGCGGCAAATATTAGTTCGGGCGGTACAAGCGCGACGACCATAACTAATGGAACAGAACTCGAAGTTTCTCCAGGAACCGCAGTAATAAATCAGACGGTATACCCGGGCGATTTGGGTGACAACTTGATGACATTAAATGTTCAGGCTTCTACCTCTCCTATCAATCTTCAGCGTATCCAACTTGACCTTGGTAACTCCAGCTCGTTCTACACGAAATTCTTCCAGACTTTATATCTTGTCGATGAAGATGGTAATGTTCTCGCTCAGGCGAACCTTAATGGGAATACTGTTACGACGCAGACAAATAGCAATGGCACAAATACATATCTTCTCACCTTCAGTGGATTCAACAAAACAATTCCTGCTGACGGTGTAACACATACACTCACTATCAAAGGCGATGTCTATCCATCAATCGATCCATCTCTCTCTGGCACGTCAGTATCTATTTCAATCGATCCGAATGCTCTTCGCGGGGTAGATAATTCAGGTGTAGATCAATACGCTCCGCTCACAGGTTCAATTTTAAGTTCAGTGCAAGTCGAGACGTCTCTTGTTTCCACTAACCCAACAAATAGTCCATTATTCACTCTCGTTGGTACACCGACAATAGTTACGGGACAAACACCATTTGTTAACAATTATTCTACAACGACAGTTACTGCGCAGTTCAATGTCAATATTCAGGCGGTCGGTGGGAATTTCATTTTTGGAACTCAAGCATCCGCATCGACATTCAATCTTGGCATTTACGAAAATGGCGTCGAAGTAACTCCAGTGGGAGCCGCTATGGCGAGTTTCTTAGTGCCGACTTCAGGTGTTATTACAACTGGGCTCACAGCTAATCAGGCATTCGAACTTCAACAAAATAATTCAGTTCAGATTCCTGTAACATTTTTATTCAACAGCGGCTCTGTGAGCGGAACAGGAAATTATGCCGTCGGGCTCGACAGTATAAACTATGAGAATAGCTCCGGCGCGGTGCAGACAGCAAATTATATGTATGGCAGCACGGCATGGAGAACATCATCCGTTTCTTTGACAGGAACAGGTCAACAAGGTGGATCAGGTAATCCACAAACACCAGTTGCCTTTCCTGGCACATTTAGCGACAGCTTTAGCAATGGACCATCACCATTGTGGAGCAACTCGCGCGGAAATTATACTGTTCAAAATGGCAGATACATGGCACTTACTCCAAATGCATACAATCCTATAAACTATAGTGGGTTACCGTATTTGCTTACCAATTTTAGTGTAGATGTTGACGTTAATAATACTGGCGATGGAGGCATTTGGTTGCGCTCGGATGCGACTGGACAAAATGGTGTACTACTCGTTTTGGGCGGCTATGGTTGGTATAACGGTGAGCGTTCAAATCTGTCTGGTCACGAACTCTATTGGCATGTAGTTCAGAATGGAATTCCAGGACCTGTTCTCGACGAGGTTGATAATGTCTTCCAAAATCCTGGTTCAGAAAATGACCACGTACATGTCGTGGTATCAGGCAATACGTATAGCGTATATCTCAACGGTTCAACACAGCCTGTCTCGACCCTTGTCGACAACACATATACGCAGGGATATGTAGGGTTGTATGCCATTGCTGGTACCTCATTTAGTAACTTTGTTTTGAGTGGATCGACATCAGCAGTTTCTCTGCCGAGTGCGGACAATGGACAGACGACGACTTCAACAGGAGCAGGTTGTGCTGTAGGCGCGATGTTCAGTTCTACAACAGGAGCGTCATGTGCAACATCGATTCCAATTACATCAACACAGACAACTCAAACAACCCCAACAATCTCTCCAAATAATCAGACAGTTGCATCGGGACAGACAGCAACGGTGCATTTTACCGCACCCGCAGACACCGTCAGGGGCAGTTTGTTTCTGAGTTGTCCGTCAGGCATCGTCGCAAAAGGGGTGGGTTCAAATGATTGTAATACGTGGATTCCTTATGGTCTCGGCACAGGTGAAATCACCTATTACTCCGTAGTTTTGACAAATACTACCTCTCAACCTCAAAATGTTGTTCCAAATTATTATGTTTATCTCTCAAGCAATCCGAATTACGCGGTGGGCGTGTCGTCGACTATCGTAGTAAATCCTGCGTCGCAGACGACTACGCCGACAATGACGCAATCGACCAACCCATTGACCAGTGGTCAAACAAATACTATTCCCACTATTAATTTTGTAAGTCCATCTTCAGCTTTTCCTGACGGACAGACAGTGGTGACAGTCAATGGTTCTGGCTTTACGAATGCGTCAACAATTTATCTCTCAAGTAGTGTCGGAAGCCAAGCAGTGAGCACGAATTTTATTTCAAACAGCGCACTCACATTTGTTGTACCAGCTTCTTTATATTTTGGCACAACGTATAATTTGAGTGTAGCAAACGGCAATCCTGCCAATGGCATCAGTGTCGCCGTAGCGTTTACCACACTTGCTGCGACAGGTACAAAAGGTTCATCAGTCACTCCAACAATCACATCGGTATCCCCAACTTCTGGAATATCGGGCTCAGGTATTATCACTGTCCATGGTTCCAATTTTATTTCTAATAGTGTAATTAATTTAGCTCAAAATGGTACGCCAAGTGCACAGATGTACGGGTATGGCTCTAATATTCAGTCAATTACGCCAAATCAAATCGTGTTTACTTTGCCTAATTCAACCCCGGGTCTATATCAGCTCTATATATCTAATAATGGCCAGCAAAGTGACATCATTCCAGTCACTATTACTGCACCGCTAGCAGGTCAGGGGGGAGGACTTACTGTTTATCCAAACATCGCCGGCACATGGTATATAGGCACAAGGTCCACTTCGATTGCTGAAAATGGATCAAGCCTCACCTTCACGAATGAAAATGGAAGTGTCTCCGCCGGAAACTTCACCTCAACAAATTCTGTTCTTGCGACGACATGGGGAACTGCCGGAACCTTGAGTAGTAATCTCCAAACTATTTCATGGGCAAACGGTACAGCGTGGACACGTATGCCACCAACAGCTACAATAACCACGACATCTGTTTCCACTGTTGCAGCCCCGATAATCTCCTCGCCCTCTCAGACGACCATTACTGTAACACCTCCTCCTAAACCGCCAGCTCAAGCGACAGTTTCACAGGTCACACCACCTACGCCGCCATCTGCTCCCAATGTTCCAGCTCCAGTAATAATTGGAAGCTATCCGAGCATCGCCGGCACATGGTACATAGGTACGAAACCAACGTCGATTGCTGAAAATGGATCGAGCCTAACTTTCACAAATGAAAATGGAAGTGTATCGGCTGGAAACTTTACAGGGACTGGATCTATCCTCGCTACAACATGGGGAACCGCAGGTACGTTGAGTAGCGATCTTCAAACTATTTCGTGGGCGAATAATACAAAATGGACGCGAGCGGCTACCCAAAACAGTATTTCTGTTTTTGAAGCAGTTTCTAATTTTTTCGGTTCAATTTTCCACTAGAGGGGTTTTGCCTGTCCGAAAAGAAGCTCCGTTCGCCTGAGGCGGACGGAGCTTCTTTTCTTTTTCTGTCCAAGAGAGTAACATGAGCCAATGCAAATTCTTGATGGAAAGACGGCGCGGGATTTTTATACTGAAAAATTGAGAGAAAAGATTTCTCGGCACGGCATGCCGATATCGCTTGCCATAATTCAGGTGGGCAAAAACGAAGAATCCTCTGCATATATACGTCAAAAGAAAAAATTTGGCCTATCGCTCGGAATCGAGGTGAAGCATATTCTCTTGCCCGATAATATTTCTTTTGTTGACCTCGAAAAAGAAATTTCCACACTCAATAGCGATAAAAAAGTCAATGGAATCATTGTACAGTTGCCGTTGCCACCCCATCTTGAAAAATTGTCTGTCATAAATTTAATAACACCTGAAAAAGATGTTGATGGACTGACTGAAACGAGCAGGAAAAAAATGATGCATGGCGATATCACCGGATTTGTTCCTGCGACTGCACGCGGCATCTCATCCCTTCTCGATTTTTATCATATTTCTGTCGCTGGCAAAAAAGTGGCAATGCTCGGCAGGTCGATGCTCGTCGGCGAGCCAACAGCACGACTTCTGAAAGCGTCAGGAGCATCTGTTACGGTGTGTCACAGCGAGACTCTGCATACTCGCGATATTACAAAGGCGTCAGATATTATCATTGTTGCCATAGGAAAACCGGAGCTTATTGATGATACATATGTAGGAACAAATATGCCGACGGTGATCGATGTCGGCATTAATACGATTGCCGGAGAAAAACTTGAAGAAGAAATCGGCGGAAGAAAAATCGTCGGCGATGTTGCCTTCGAAAAGGTGAAAGATAAAGTAGCCGCGATTTCTCCCGTGCCCGGAGGCGTGGGACCGATGACGGTGCTCTGTCTTTTTGAAAATGTTGTTGAAGCCGCAAAGCGTAGTACAATGAAGACATAGCAATTCACAATTTACTTTTAACCACATAAAAATATGAACGAAGAAAATAAAAATTGCGTCGGATGCAAAGGGAAATGGCATTTGAAAAAAGCGCTGGCGTTTCTCGCAATTGTTCTCTCGATCTTCGTTCTTGTAAAGATTATCGGAGAAATAAAATCTCTCAAATATATAGGAGGAACAAATGAACCTGCGACAATTGTCGTCAACGGAACAGGCGAAATAGATGCTATTCCTGACACTGCCAATTTTAGTTTTTCTGTTACCGAAGAAGCTGCGTCAGTCGGAGACGCTCAGACGCAAGCAAGTACAAAAACAAATGCCATAATTGCATACCTCGAGAAAAACGGAGTTGCGCAAAAAGACATACAGACGACAGATTATAGTATCAGTCCTCGATACAATTATATAAATCAAACGCCTCTTTCTTCGGGTACACGCGTACTTGCAGGCTATGACGTGAGCGAATCTGTGTCGGTTAAAGTTGAAACTATTTCATCAGCGGGAGCTCTTCTATCGGGGATCGGTGGTCTCGGCGCTGAAGATGTCAGTGACCTAACGTTCACCGAAAGCAATCACGATGATTTGGTGAAACAGGCGGAAGCAAAAGCCATCACCGATGCGCGGACAAATGCGGCACGATTGGCGCAGGATCTCGGCGTTTCACTTTCAAGAATTGTCGGATATTCAAATAATCAATCAATTGCGCCGGGACCTCTATTTTATGCGCAGGCAATGTCAGCTAGCTCTGATGCCGCAGTCGCACCGACCATTTCACAAGGTCAAAATACAATCACGGCAAACGTAAGTATTACGTACGAGATACAATAATTGGCTATTTCTTTAATCGGCAAAAAACGGCTCAAAAGAGCCGTTTTTTGCCGCAGGAGTTTTTTCTTTGTATATTTATTTGACAAGTATTCTTATATATGTTAGGATCGAGGACAGAGATTATAAACAACTTTCTCCTGCGCGTTTCAGATCACGGGACAGAGCGGTAATGTCTTGTTTCTCCAGCGTCGGGGGCATCGCCGCGCAACCGTCATCAGGCGCTGTCTCATGCCCGTCAGCGTCCTCACCGCATAGCCTCAGCGCTATGCCCACCGAGCTATTTGGTTCTACCCCAGATAGCTCGGCTTTGTTTTTGCTGATAAAATGAAGCGATGTTGTTTTCTTATAGCGCACTGCAAAGTGACGGAACGATGGAACAGGGAACAAAAGAAGCGGTCACCAAAGACGAACTTGCGCACAGACTTTCTATTGAGGGTAAAACAGTCCTTCATATAGAGGAGGCAAAGCGCAAGACTTTGAGCACTTTTAATGTTTCATTATTTAGCCACATATCAGCTGCTGAAAAGATAGCCTTTGCAAAAAATATGAGCGCCATGATAAAAGCAGGACTTCCTCTGTCTCGCGCTCTTTCTGTCATTGAGCGGCAGTCAAAAAATCCTGCGTTTAAAAAGGCGATGACCGCCATTATTTCTGATATAAGCAAAGGAGGTTCGTTTACCGCTGCCCTTGAAAATAGAAGGGGTGTGTTTTCAAAACTTTTTATCGCCATGGTGCGTGTCGGAGAAGAAAGTGGTTCTCTTTCCACGTCTCTTTCTGCTATTGCTTTTCAAATGGGCAAGTCAGATTTCGTCGTACGCAAAGTTCGTGAGGCAATGATATATCCGGCGATTATTATCAGCGTAATGATAGTCGTATTTGCTCTCATAATGATTTATGTTATGCCGACACTTGTCGCAACATTCACACAGTTTGATGTCGCCCTTCCGCTTCCAACGCAAATTATTATTGCTACGAGCAATCTATTCAACACCCATCTCCTCGCCATTGTTCTTACGCTTTGTACGGTGGCACTGCTTTTATTTTTTGTTGTACGGACTCGTCGCGGCGGGCGACTGTGCGACTGGCTTTTGCTTCACACACCTTTTGTAAAAGGCATCATAAGCGATACGAATTCTGCCCGCGTGACGAGAACGATAGGATCGCTCCTCTCAGCAGGAGTCGATATGGTTGAGGCGCTTGAGATTACGCGCGATGTCGCCAGCAATTCGTATTTTAAAGATGTTCTCTCTGAAGCGGCAACACGAATACAAAAAGGCGAGCCGCTGTCAGCAATTTTGCGCGATCATACAAATATCTATCCCGTTTATATCAGCGAAACAGTTTCTGTTGGCGAGGAAACGGGAGATCTGGCAAATGCCCTCGAGTCGGCGGCTGTATTTTATGAAGATGAGGTCGAGGAAAAGACAAAAAATATTTCAACGGTCATCGAGCCGGCCATTATGGTCGTTGTCGGCATCGGCGTAGCCTTTTTCGCTATTGCTGTTATTAGTCCGATATATTCTCTTGTCAATGCCATATAATGAGAGCGTGAAACGCAACATGCAAAACGCAAAATTAAGTGAGAGGAATTCAAGGTTTTGCACTTTGCACTTTGCACGTTGCACTTCTGTTGGGTTCACTCTCGTAGAACTTCTCGTCACTATCTCGATAGCCGCTATGATTGCCGGTCTTTCCATAAGCACTTTTGTCAGTTTTTCAAGGACAAATTTTGTCGAAGGAAATACTGAAGCGATTGTCTCTCAATTGCGGCAAGCACAAAGTCAGACCGTCAATGCTCTCAATGGTGATCAATACGGGGTTCACATAACGTCAACATCATCAACACTTTTTGTTGGTTCGGCGTACCAAAGTGGTAATGCATCGAATACGGTATTCTCTTTTTATTCCGGTGTTATAGCCATCGCAACGCCTTCTGATTTTGTATTCCAAAAACTTTGGGGGACCACGACATCTGGTACAATTAGCGTATATGCGTCTTCAAATCAGTCGATCACAAGAACGATTTCAGTTGGGCAAAGTATCATTAGTGTCAAATAACAAAGGATTTTCTCTCGCCGAAATCATTGTTGCCGCCGCCATCATTACCACAATGGTTGTCGCCATCGTTCAGGCATTTAGCATTTCTGAGACTCTTCAAAATCGTCAGATCCCGTTCGTAAAGGCACAATTGCTTGCTGAAGAAAATCTCGAAGCCTTGCGGCTTATTCGCAATACAGGCTGGGGAAATTTGAGTAGCATTCCACTCAACACAAAACAATATATTTATTTTTCAGGTTCGGCGTGGAGCGTTGCGACGACACCCGAAATCATTGACGGAACATTTTATCGGTCATTCACACTCTCAAGCGTTTCTCGCGACAGTTCATCTAATATCGTCTCATCTGGCGGGACGAACGATCCAAACACGCTCTTTGCGAGCAGTACGGTATCTTGGTCATCATATAACGCAACGTCATCAGTTTCGTACGGGGATTATTTTATGAATTATTAATATGAAACTCACAACGAATAATCTACGACGAACGACGCATGGATTTACTCTCGTTGAAACACTCGTATACATCGGCATACTTGTTGTGTTATTTCTTGCCCTGACGAATGCCATTATTGTCGTGAGCCGTTCATACAATAATCTCGTTGGACAGCGCGCGGTCGCTGCAAGCATTATTTCAACTTACGATAGACTTGCCCGTGAAATCAGAAATGCCACCTCTATTGATACCGCAGACAGCACCTTTAATTCTTCTCCGGGAACACTGGCGATTTTTGTCGGCACTGGATCAAGTCAGATTACGAGAAAATTTTATTTATCAGGCGGAGCAGTTGCAGTGTCAGATAATGGAGTCTTTGAGGGAAATCTTACATCAGCGCAGGCAAGCACGACATCACTTATTTTCAGACTTCTCACCGCGACGACGACTGATGCCGTGCGAGTTCAAATGACAATTTCACCGACAACAACACCGTCCCAAACTGTCACCGTCTACGATACGTTTGTGGTCAGAAGCACGTATGAACAGTAATTCAAAATGCAAAATTCAAAAATCAAAACAGCGGGAAATAAAAAATTGTCTCAAAAAGGGCAGGCGCTTCTTGCCGGGTTACTTTTGTTTGCTGCGGGTACAGGCGTGCTTCTCTCCGGTCTTGGATATGCGCAGACAAAAGATGTCAACGATGTTCGCGTTTCTTCTATTTCAAAACAAAATTTTTTTTCATCAGAGTCAGCGCTTGAAGATAGCGTCTATCGTCTGAAGACCTCAAACCCCCTCGGGGCAACAGACAACGTATCTATTGCAGGAAGCCAAGGCACTGCATCTGTTACAACGACGAGCGGCGGAGAACAAATTACATCTCTTGGTACGAACAATAATTATGAGAGAAATACTGCGGTAACGCTTTCTATGGGTCAGAATGTTTTATTTAATTACGGCATGCAAGCCGGTACAGGCGGCATATCACTTAAGGGAGGGTCAGGCGTGTATGGAAATGTCTATGCGAATGGTCCGATAACATCTGATTGGTCTGGGTTTGTTACAGGTACGGCGGTCGCGGCAAGCACAGCATCAATCACCGGTCCGGGGCAGAACAGTTTCAATATTGGAAAGAGTGGGGTGGGAGATGCGTATGCCCATAAAATCGTCGGCGTAAATGTCGCAGGAAATCTCTATTGTCAGACTGGATCGCTTAGCAACAAATCCTGCGACACATCGCGTGCAGATCCCGCATCACAAAACTTTCCTGTGTCGCAAGCGGACATTTCCCAGTGGGAAAGCGATGGAGCATCGGGAGGAATCATCGACGGCGATGAAGATATCGGCACCGATCCCAATACAGACGTTACGCTCGGACCAGAAGAAATAAATGGCAATCTCATCGTGAATTCCGGCGGCACATTGACCGTGAGCGGAACGCTCTATGTTACAGGCAATGTCGATATTACAGGTGATGCAGTGGTAAATCTTTCACCGAGCTACGGATCACATGACGGACTTATTATCGCAAACGGTACGATTACGGTTGACACGGGGTCATCAGTTTCTGGATCAGGAACGGACGGAAGTTATATGATGCTTTTAACAACGAGTGCATCAAATAATGCTATTTCAATCTCAGGAGGGTCGAGCGCCGTCATCGTCAATGCTCAAAACGGCACAGTCAATATCACCGGTGGCGCCTCGGCGCAAGAGGTGGAAGGCTATCAAATCAATCTCTCGGGAGGTTCCTCAATCACGTATCAAAACGGTTTAGCAAATACCATTTTCTTGAATGGTATTTCACCGGAGAGTTACTCTATATCCTCGTGGCAGGAGACGCCGTAAAATATTTTTCTCCAATCGATCACTCGACAGAAAATCTCAGTGTGCTATTCATATAGATAGGAATACAAACAAGAAAGGAGGTATATATGACGACCCCATCAGGTATGGTGAGGCTTGAGACCCATTGCGCTTTTTATAACAAACCTATACGCGTTGTCTGCACTCCACAAGAGGCGGAAGTTCGTCTTTGGTTTTGTTCATTTTCTTGCCTCAAAAATTTTCTGGAAAGTGATCTATGCCCCAAAGATTGGCTCGATTACAAAGGTGATCTCAAATTTACCGTTGCAATCTATGACAGTCACGGCGTACATCTCATCTATCACGAGCCCCCTTAAACAAGGGGCTTTTTCTTGGATAGAGGCACTTGACATGAAATCTATATGGGTGTATAACAGCGGGAGATTAGAACATTGAAATTGCGAGTACCGCCACAGCTTTGAGTCTCTCCAGGAGCTTCAAAGCTGTGGCGAACTGTAGTACCCACACACTCAACCAATTACCGAAGGTCAAGTGAAACAAGTCGTCCGATTCGTTTCGGACGCTTCGAGCAAAGCGACGCAAGCTGCGATCGACAAGCTCTTCGAAACCGGAGAAGTGAGCAAGGAAAGTCTTCAGCGAGTGATCGCCAAGGGCGACGAGCTCACAACGGCTGTCAGCGACTTCATCCAAGCCAAGATTCGCGAACTCGGGGCTGCCATCAAAAGCTGCCTCAAGCTCATCTCGGGCGGGAAGTCGATCGTCATCGGCGAGACCGACGGGAAAGAAACCCTGGCGAAAGCAAAGGATCTTTTCACCGGATTCCTCGACGGAGACTTCAAAGCGTATGGCACCGATCATCCGGCGGCTCCAACCAAGGCAATGCCCGTCGAAGTCTACGAAATGGTGGAAAATGCTGACTTCCGCAAACTGTTCGGCGGTTTCCAAACGGAACTCGACAAGCTGTGCCTGACTCAGGCGCAGATCAAGAGTTTCGTCAAAAACCATTCCGACTGGCTTCGCAAGGACGGCTACGCCACCTTCTTCCTTTTCAAGGTTGAAGACAAGTTCTTCGTGGCGGTCGTGTACGTGTACTCTGACGGCCTCCACGCGTACGTCTGCCGCCTCGGCGGCGACGACGTGTGGTGCGGCGAGGACCAGCATCGTGTGGTTGTTCCGCAACAGACACTCGCAAGTTAGCTTTGAGCCTTTGGCTCTCAATCCCTCTGACCCTTGTCGATTTATTTCGGCAAGGACAGAGGGATTTTGTTTTGTTGGTTTTTTTATATAAAATAAAAACGGTAGTAGGCGCGTATGAAAAAGGTTACGATTTTTTTCTGCCGAATCCAGTATCCATATATCGAGCGTATTTGCGGTTACGACCTGCCCGAATTGGTTAGGCAGGTTTCGGATAGAGTAATGCATATATAAACGACGGGAATATATATTATC
>DATKHE010000043.1:0-2131 GCA_035510395.1 Minisyncoccota bacterium | reverse complement strand
ACAGGACTTTTTACTGGAAATCTCCGCAGCTACAAAATAAAAATTAATGGTTAAATCCGTTTACGTTTATAGCGCAATTTTGGCATTCGGCGGGGGTGTCGTATTCGAGACTTTTTCATCGACAAATATTTATTTACTTATTCTTTTGCTTTGTATCGGTTTTGGAATTTTGGCGGTATGCTTTTTTCAGGGAAAAACAAAAACACTCGGGATTATTTCCTGCATACTCAGATGTATGACAAAACTCCCGACCCATTACTTCTCAGCGTGCACGGCACATCAGACATCATCGGAATCATTTCTCAAGATCCCGACATCAGGCAAAATGGAAATCGTCTCACGGTGAGAGTTGAATCGGTAAATGGAGAAAAGGTGACAAATGAAAGCAATATTATCGCAGTCACAGGACTTTTTCCGACATATGAATACGGCGAACGACTGGAAATTACCGGTGTACTCAAGTCCCCGAAAAATTTTACGGACGACAACACCGGTGAGACATTTGATTACATAACATACCTTCAAAAAGACAGAATTTACTTTCTCGTCTATCAGCCGAAAATTAAAATTATTTCGACAAATGCCGGGGATCCGATTTTGTCATTTCTTTTCAACATCAAGCACGCATTCATTCAAAGTCTCGGCACAGAAATTCCTGAACCGAATGCATCGCTTCTCTCTGCGATGATTGTCGGTGCGCGACACCTCTTGAGCGACGACATTACGACGATGCTGCGGCAGGTCGGCATCGTTCACATTATAATTTTATCCGGGTACAGCATAAATATCATTGCAGAATCGGTACGGAGATTTTTCTCGCGATTGCCTCGCGCATATTCGCTTTCTTTATCCGCGCTCTCAATCATTTTGTTTTGTCTTATGACGGGAGCGTCTTCGATTGTCGTCCGCGCATCCATCATGACGCTCATTTTGATTTTTTCTCATTCGCAATCGCGCAGCTACAATGTTGTCCGCGCAATGTCCGTCGCCGTATTCCTTATGATTTTGTGGAATCCGATGATTTTGGTATTTGATTCAGACTTTCAACTCTCATGTCTTGCGACATTCTCGCTCATCTATGTCGCGCCGATTTTCGACAGGAAACTGGCGCGATTCCCAAATCCATTCGAGCTCAAGGATATTTTCATTGCCACGATTTCCATTCAGGCACTTGCTCTGCCGTACCTCATCTATTTGATGGGATATGTTTCGCTTTTTGCACTGCCTGCAAACATACTCACCCTTCCCGTACTGCCGTTCACGATGTTTTTCGGAATGCTTTCTGGCACTCTCGGTCTTGTTTCAACGATTCTCGCATTTCCGTTTTCGGTCACCGCATATGTTCTCTCATCATACGAACTTTTCATCGGCAGAATATTCGCTGCCATTCCATTTTCCGACATCAATATCCCGATGCCGTTCTGGCTCGTTGCAATTATCTGCACGATTATTTTATTTTTCATCGTGCGGTTTTACCGGAAGGACAGATTGACAATAAATAATCTAAGCGTAGTATCGACAGCGAATCGTCCCTGATTCGTTCTTTCAACTCAACCAAAGGAATTTGCCGTGAAAAAACCGCGATATATTTTTGTCGTTTGCTCAACAAAGGGTGTCCGAGTTCTGTCCGAGATGCCCGGCTGTGTTTCGATTTCAAACAATGGTCGTTCGTGGACATCAGAGTCTCTATCATTAACATTCAAAATGGGTGTTTTTATAAACGTCGGCACCAATTTATTTGGTATCTTTGATGTCGAGAAACCGACGCATATGAGAGTTTTCCTTGAGGGAGCGATTCCTTGGGAGCTTGATAAGCCTAATCGTTCAAAAAATCGATCACAAGTTATCAAAAGTATGTACGATATGTTCTTGCGCGGGAAGACTTCGTTTGCTCATCAGAAGAACTAACTTTTCATTCAGTCCCGCGACCGCGCGGGACTTTTTTGTTGACAACAATTTAGATCGGCGTAATATCAAAAAATGCTGGCACGTCAAATCTCCGCCGCCGGAAGTAATCGGTGGATCACGTTGTACGTGTCCTTGCCACAATGGCTTTCTTCCACAGAAGGATGGAACATTAAAACTATTTGGTTCTTTTACGCGGACGACGAAGACTTTCGTTGCCCTACTC
>DATKHE010000042.1:0-7068 GCA_035510395.1 Minisyncoccota bacterium | reverse complement strand
TCATCTCACCGCACTTCAGGATAAAAGTTTGTGGGAGAAAACAGGGAGATGGTCAGACGAAGTTTTGGATATTTGGTTTAAGACAGAACTTAAGTCAGGAGGGGAGCTAGGACTCGGTACGACCCACGAAGAACCGCTCACTGCACTCGTAAAAGAATATGTCCGTTCGTATCGCGACCTGCCGTTTTTCGTATATCAATTCCAAACAAAATTCAGAAATGAACTGCGCGCGAAATCTGGCATTATGCGCGGACGGGAATTCTTGATGAAGGATTTGTATTCATTCTCACGAAATCAAAAAGAGCATGAAGAGTTTTATGAAAAGGCAAAGCAAGCATATGTAAACATTTTTAATCGTGTGGGTATTGGCGAAAAAACATATCTCACGCTCGCGTCTGGCGGAAGTTTTTCAAAAGTTTCTCACGAGTTTCAAACAATTTCTGATGCCGGAGAAGATGTCATTTATCTATCCGAAAGAAAAAAGATTGCGATTAATAAAGAAATGCTTACAGATGAGATTATAGAGGGAGCAGGACTTGAAAAAGTAACGCTCGTAATAAAGAAAGCCGTTGAAGTCGGAAATATTTTCTCTCTCGGCACAAAATTTTCAGACGCTCTCGGACTTACGTATGTCGATGAAAATGAAAAGAAAAATTCTGTGATTATGGGAAGCTACGGCATTGGTGTCGGTCGTTTGATGGGCACTATAGTTGAAGTACTGTCAGATGATAAGGGAATTGCATGGCCAGCCTCCGTTGCCCCATTCAAAGTCCACTTGATTGTTATTGGAGAAGAGGGAAGTAATGCGATGAAAGAGGCAGAGACTCTTTATAAGGTGCTTGCAGACGCAGGAATTGAAACATTGTTTGACGACCGCGATACACGAGCCGGAGAAAAATTTGCTGATTCGGATTTGATCGGTATTCCGCTTCGCATCGTCATATCAGAAAAAACCCTTGAGAAAAAAATGGTTGAAATAAAAAAGCGCACAGAAGAAAGCGCACAGCTTGTATCTTTCGAAGAAGCGGTTAGTATGGCAAAAGCACTATGAAAAAGACCATAAAGAAATTCTATGAATCATTCTCGCACGACGTCGGTATCGATCTCGGTACTGCGAATACGCTCGTCTATATAAAGGGCAAGGGCATTATCATAAATGAACCATCTGTCGTTGCGGTCAATCAAAAGACAGGGCAGGTGGTTGCCGTAGGGCATCAGGCGCGCGAAATGCTTGGCAGAACCCCTATTCATATTTCTGCAATCAGACCGCTCGTCGAAGGCGTCATTTCTGATTTTGAAGTTGCCGAGGAAATGCTTGTGTATTTTTTGAATAAAGTGCAGATAGATTCGAAGAAATTTTTCGGGCCGCGTGTGATTGTCGGTATTCCGTCTGGAGTTACCAACGTCGAGGCGCGTGCTGTGCGTGATGCGACAAAAAACGCGGGCGCGCGGGAAGTGCACATCGTCGAGCAGCCGATGGCGGCGGCGATCGGCATTGCGCTTGCCGTGCATGAACCTGTAGGAAATATGATTATCGATATGGGCGGAGGCACGACGGACATCGCAGTTATTTCGCTTGGCGGAGTGGTGCGTTCAAAAAGTCTCAAAATTGCTGGCGATCGGCTCAACAACGATATTATGTCGTACATAAAAAATGAGTTCAAAATTCTCATCGGCGAGAAAACTGCAGAAGAAGTAAAAATGGCAATCGGTGCCGTCGTGCCGGGGAGATCTCCGCAAGAAACGACCATCAAGGGGAGAGATTTAATCACGGGGCTTCCGCGAGAAGTGATTATTACCGATGCCGATATTCGCGAAGCGGTGATGCCGTCGATTGAGCTTCTTGTTGATTCGGTAAAAGAAGTCTTGGAAACAACTCCGCCCGAAATACTTTCTGATGTGATGCAAAGGGGAATACATCTGGTCGGCGGCGGGGCGCTCATCAAAGGGCTCGATGAACTCATAACAAACGCCGTCAATATTCCCGTGTTTATTGCCGCCGATCCGCTCACTGCTGTCGCGCGCGGTACAGGCATCATTTTAGAAGATATCGAAAAGTACAAAGATATTTTGATTCAAAACGAAGATGAACTTACAAAGCCACAATAGAGGCTCGTCCCGCACGCATTACTCGCGATGGTATACAGTTTTTATTTTTATCGCAGTCATTATCCTTTTCACTCTTTTCCGAAGCTTCTGGCTTCAAATCTTTTATGATGTATCGACGCCGTTTGTGTTTGTGAAAAATTCCATCTCATCTAGCTTTGGAAATCTCACTTCGGGATTTCAATCATCCCAGTTTCTTGCTGAACAAAATAGCGAGTTAAAACAGGATATTGACCATCTCAATACTGCGCTTCTCTCAATGCAGGCGCTTGAGACAGAAAATACATCGCTTTCAAAAATGGTCGGAAATCTTTCGGCAGGATCTCCTAGAAAAACAGTCATTGCACAAGTGCTTTTCGCGCCGCCCTCGTCTCCCTATGATACGCTCATCATACAAGCAGGTGTAAAAGATGCCATCGCAGTCGGCAACCCCGTGTTTGCCGACGACGGAACGCCGATTGGAACTATCGCCGAAGTGGACGGAGCATTTTCTAAAGTATCTTTGTATTCATCTCCAGGAACATCTCTTTCTGTCATTGTTGGAAAGGAACATTTGGACGCGAGTGCTATTGGCGAAGGTTCAGGCAATTTCTCAATGAAAATTCCCGTCGCAGATGCTCCAAGCGTTGGAGATGCAGTGTATATGCCTCAATTTCAGCCGACTGCTCTCGGCGCAGTTTCAAAAGTCTCATTTGCTCCAAGTGATTCATTTGCCACAGTACTATTTTCATTCCCAACAAATATCTTTACGCTTTCATATGTGACTATTGATACATCGATAACAATAACCAATACTTATGCGGCGTCTGCTAATTAATCTCGTCATACTCGTTTTCTTTTTCACACTGCCGTGGTGGTGTACGGCTGTCGCCTGCATCGCCGCACTTTTTCTCGTTCCTCCATTTTGGGAAATTATTCTCTGGGCATTTTTTGCCGATATGTTTTACGGAATTCACGGATATTTGTACGGCATCCCATTTTTTGCGACTATCATGGCAATTATATTATTTCTCCTTTCTTTGCCGATTCAGAAACGCATTATGCGCAGGGAGTAATTTCCTTGCAAAATTTTTCGAGAGGAGTAATATCACATTCAGAAACCTTTTCAAACCCAAAGGTTCTTTCACTTCAAACTAGAAAGACAGATACACCATCATGAAAAAATCACCCCCCCCCTGTTCGTTCCAATCTTTCTGATGCGCAAATGGCCGTCGGACAAGACAGAGTTCTTGCGGGCTATAAAAAGCGCGTTCTTCGTCCCGGCACTCGCGATGAAGAAAGTCTTCATATGTTTTTCAGTCCGTATCGCATTCCGAAAGGTTTGACAGATGAAGAAGTGCATCAGTGCATTCTTTTGTATCCTCTTCGGGAAGCGCACAAGAGATTGCCCTCTGTTCTTTTGCCCGAGGAGTTGCAGTTTTTGGGAAAAAGGATGACAAGAAAGCGATTTTCTGCAGGTATTCGTAAATTTGTTGAATCTTTCGCCGAGACATTTGTTTACCAATTGGGGTTTTGCCAAGGTGCTTCTGAACGCTCAATTGCTAAGAAAACTTGAACAAATTGGGTGAAGTATTTCCATCCGCACTCGTTGTGCGGATGTTTTTATTTGCTTTGATAACGGCGGAACATTACACTATCTCTACCGATGTTAGACTCATTTTTTAGAAAAGTAAGAAAGCGGGTTTCAAAGAGCAGAAATACGCGGGATATTGATCCCGATGAGATTTTGATAGATGCCAAAAATCTGCCCGAATTCAATACGCATCAATTTGAAGGGCGAATCGAGCGGCCGATTGCGTTTAAAACTATCCTTGTTTTTTCAATTGTACTTCTCTTTCTTTTGCCCGGACTTTTGATACGCGCATACGTACTCCAAGTCCAGGATGGAAATGCATATGCCACCGAAAGCCAAAACAATGGCTTGGAATCCGACACGATTTTTGCCGAACGCGGCGCGATTTTCGATACCAATGGCGTAAAGCTCGCATGGAACAGTCCCGATCCCGATCAAACGGATTTCTCTTTGCGGAGCTATGCGCCGATCGACGGACTCGGACTGCTTCTCGGCTACGTGAAATATCCGACAAAAGATTCGAGTGGTATCTATTATCGAAAAGATTTCGTAGGTGAAGCAGGCGTCGAAAAATATTATGACGATCAATTGAAAGGGCAGAACGGCAGTGAGCTTACGGAAACAGATGTGAAAGGAAATATCGTATCTCAGTCGATTGTTATGCCGCCCATAAATGGTCAGGACATAACGCTTACCATTGATTCTCGTATTCAGGCAGAGCTCTACGATCAAATACAAGGTCTTGCCGAGCGCGTAGGATTTACAGGCGGGGCTGGCGCGATTATGGATGTGACGAATGGAAATATTGTCGCTATGGCAAGCTATCCTGAATACGACAGCTCGGTGATGACTGAAGGGACTGATACATCGCTCATACAACAATACCTCAAAGATCCGGATGAGCCGTTTCTCAATCGTTTTGTTGGCGGACTCTATGCTCCCGGCTCGATTGTAAAACCATATATGGCACTTGCTGCGCAAAAAGAAAATGTCATTGACCCGAATCAATGGATTTTGACAACTGGTTCGATATCAATACCCAATCCGTATGATCCAAATATCCTATCGATATTCAAGGACTGGCAGAACAACGGTTCGCTTGATATGGAAAAAGCCATTGCTATGTCCTCCGACGTTTATTTTTATATCGTTGGTGGGGGATACGCTCCTCTTAATATAGGCGGTCTTGGCATCAGTCGCATCGACGAATATATGTCAAAGATGGGTTTTGGCAATTGGACAGGACAAGGTTTGTTTGCGGGACCTGTCGGCAATGTGCCATCGCCGATGTGGAAAGCAACGGCATTTCCAAACGATCCGATATGGCGGCTCGGCGATACCTATCATACCGCTATCGGGCAATATGGATTCCAAGTGACGCCATTACAGATGCTTCGTGCTGTTGCATCCATTGCTAATGGCGGAACACTTTTAGAGCCTAATATAATAAAAAGCGGGGCGCCCGCTGCGGGCGCCCCATCTCAAACACTTCCATTTACTGCCGATGAATACACTATCGTTCGTACGGGAATGAATATGGGCGTAACGCAGGGCGGTCCTGCACAAGGTCTCGATGTTCCGTATGTAAATATCGCTGCGAAAACAGGTACGGCACAAATCGGTACGAACAATCAATATTTGAATTCGTGGGTTACCGGGTTTTTCCCGTACGATAATCCCCGCTACGCCTTTGCTGTTGTGATGCAGCAAGGACCGAACACGAATGACCTCGGAGGCGTCTATGTTATGCGCGGACTTCTCGATTGGATAAATCAAAATACGCCTGAATATTTCAAAACGCAGTAATTTCTTGCATCTTATCTCCTAGCTCTTATCTCGTTTCTGGCTTGCGTTTTCTCTTGTAACCCTGTAGTATTGCGCGCAATTATAGAGTACGAATATGGAAGCCCATTATCTTACAAAAGAACGATTCCAGGAGCTTACGACCGAGCTTGCCGACCTTAGGACAAACAAACGCAAGGATATCGCACGCACACTCGAATATGCACGATCTCTCGGTGACCTCTCGGAAAATGCCGAATATCATCAGGCGCGCGAAGATCAGGCGGTCATTGAAGACCGCATTCAGACCGTCGAAAATATTTTGAAAAATGCCAAAATAATCGAAGGGCATCATTCTACCGTCGTCGAAGTCGGCTCCACTATTGTGGTCAAGAAAAATGACGAGAAAGATTCGCATACATTCACTATCGTCGGTGCGGATGAATCTGATTTCAAATCGGGAAAAATCTCAAACACATCGCCTCTCGGTTCCGCATTTCTCGGCAAGAAAAAAGAAGATGAAGTCAAAGTAAAAACTCCCAAAGGCACTACAAAATATAAGATTGTTTCCATAAAGTAAAGACGCTCGGATTGATTTTTGATTTCCATTTCGTGATAGGCTTAATTCCGTAGAATACTATGGAACCGAACGATTTCTTGCTTTCAAGCCCTAAAAAAATATTTTTCTATGGTATAAAACCATATCGCTTTCGGGTTTTTTGCATGTATACTTCTGTCATAGCAGGCTTCGTCTGTGGCTACTCGCTCCCATATTTCCTAAAAGTTATTGCCGACAAAATCAGCACTACACATCAGATTGCTTATTCTTTGTCTGATTTTTATACTCCTCTTTTTTGTATTTTTCTTATTCTCGTAGGGCAAGAATTATTTTTTAGAATAGGGCATATTTTAGAGACATTTATTACGGTCAGAGTATTTGATCGCGTGACGACAAAAATATATAAGACTTTGATCAATCGGCCTACCGCTTTTTTTGAACAGACATTTTCCGGAGAACTCAATAGATATCTCGAGCAGATCGGTTCGGGAGTGAAATTTTTTATTGATTTCTTTCCTTGGGAAATAGGCTGGATAGTTGTTGCTCCGTTGGTAACTATCGTTCTTTTGGCGCAGGCGAATATGTGGCTTGTACTCGTATTTATTGTCTGGTTTTTATTGTTTGTCCTTGTTTCTTTTTTTTCGCTGCGATGGATATATCGTCAATCGAAAAATATCTCGGAAAGCTACGGAGAATTAAGCGGAGCCGTTGTGGATGTATTTGCAAACACTTCTATCGTTCACGGATTTGCCGCCTATGATTATGAATATATGCGCTACCGAGGTTACATGGATGCAGTGATATCCGCTGAGCGCAGAGAAAGAAAAATCGAAATATTCAATAAGTTTCAGCAGGGAATAAGTGTTTTGCTCCTCGTTCTATCTCTCGTGACAACCGGTATTTTTCTTTTTATCAAAAATCTGATTACTGTCGGCGATTTTTTGATTATTGCCGCCATAATACCCACCTTCATAGATATTGTCCGTTCGGGCGGCGATGTTGTCATAAAGGCGGTTCACAATTATGCGGATTTTAAAAATGCCATTGC
>DATKHE010000041.1:0-3548 GCA_035510395.1 Minisyncoccota bacterium | reverse complement strand
ACACATCCTTTTGGAGCTCTCTTCACCCACTTCACGATGACACTTTGACTGTATCCGAAGTGTCGTGCTACCTCTCTCGTTGTTTTACCACTTCGAACCATGTTCACCGCTTGGGCTCTGAGTGCGGGAAGCTTTTCGTTTGTTGTGTATGGCATGTTCATACTTTAAACCACGCGGGGTGATTCCAAGGTATTGAACCATTACGACACCTTGCCAGATTTCAAATCAATAATGAAGATATCTTGATAAAAGCTGGGGGGGAACTGGCTTCGGCACAGAAAAAACTTCCCGTATTTATCGCTGACAGAGGGATTCTGGATGCTGCGGCATATCTTCCTGGAGAAAACCGTCTCGAACAGTTGAACGAGATTCTGCTTTCCTTGGGTAGTAATATTGAAAAGGCTCGCGCACGGTATGTCGGAGTAATTCACCTCGTCACGGCAGCAGATGGCGCCTTGGGCGCATACACTCTCGCAAATAATGCAGCGAGGATCGAAACTCCCGAAAAAGCTCGCCATCTCGACAAAAAAACAAGAGATGCGTGGCTTGGTCATTCGCACCTAGTGGTTGTTGGCAATACCAACGAATCAGGAATGCCCATATCATTCGCAGAAAAAAAGAAACGGGTGGTAGCGCAAGTCTTGCATATACTCGGATTTCCGATACCAATCGAGATCGAAGATAGGTACAAGCTTACCGGTTTCAACCCCCTGACAATTCCCGTTGAATATCAGATGATCTCAATCAAGCAGCATTATCTCTATTCTCCACACAAGGAAGAAGGCAGTGAGAGGGTGAGAGAACGTTCGGCTTTTGGCGGATATTCTTATTTTCACACCACCAAGGAGAGGGCTCCGCGTGGTGGGAGAATTGAGATAGAACGTCATATCACAAAAGCTGAATACGAGAAGCTCCTCAATCGAAGTCATCCTGATTGTGATCCAATATTCAAACGCAGATACTGTTTCATTTGGAAAAACCAGTACTTCGAGACAGATGTGTTTCAAGAAAAACACGAAGGATTAGTTATCCTTGAACGCGAAAAGACAGACTTGAACGCAACGACGGAATTACCTCCGTTCGTAAATGTTGAACAAGAAGTCACGGACGACCATAGATATTCCAATCGAGCACTGGCCCAGAAATAATCATCAGACCCGTCTACATACCATGTGGACGGGTCTTTTTATTAGGATAAATCTATTGAAATAGGGCAGTGATCAGATCCTAAAATATCCTTATAAATATGGGTCTTTTTGACTTTTCCAGTCAAATCATCACTTACAAAAAAGTAGTCGATTCTCCAGCCGACATTTCGGTCTCGCGCAAATGTTTTCATATCCCACCAGGTGTACGCATCTTTCTTTTCAGGATTGAAATGACGATAGGTGTCTACGTATCCTTTTGAAATAACTTTATCAATCCACGCACGTTCGATAGGGAGGAAGCCAATCTCGGTTGAATTTTCTTTCGGTCGCGCAAGATCTATTTCGTTGTGCGCAACATTCACATCGCCGCAGAAAATTATTTTGTGTCCTTTTTTGTGAAGTTTTTCTATATATTTCAAAAATGCTTCGTAATAATCGAGTTTGTATTGAAATCGGGCTGGTTCACCTCCGCCGTTTGGAAAATAGATATTTATAAATACAAAATCCTTAAAAAATAGGGCAATTTGTCTGCCTTCTTTATCGAATTCGGGAATTCCAAGACCATATTCCGCCTTTTCAGGCTCTTTTTTCGTCCATATCGCCACACCGCTGTATCCCTTACGCATTTTTGAATGATCAAAATATGAATGGTATCCGGGAACATTGATAACATTTTCCGGCAATTGTTCGGGATGAGCTTTTGTTTCCTGAACACAAAAAATATCCGCATCTTGAGATACGAGCCAATCGAAAGCGCCTTTTTTAATATTCGCCCGCAGACCATTTACATTCCAAGAGATTATTTTCATACTAGAGATAGTATCAGAAAATCAAAATTTTTTACTTTTTGTTATGAAACTTTTTGTGGATGTCACGGAGATGTGAATCAGTCACGTGAGTATAAATTTGGGTTGTGATGATGCTTGAATGACCTAAAAGAGCCTGTACAGAGCGAATATCTGCACCATTTGAGAGAAGATCTGTTGCGAATGAATGTCGAATGACGTGAGGCGTAACTTTTTTTGATATTCCCGCCTTGAGCGCGTATTGCTTAACGATTCTTTCTATAGAGCGTTTTGTAAGCGGCAGCGATTCGCCAAGAGAGCCTTCCCTCTTATCAATCTTTACAAACAAGGCATCATCAACATCGGTTCTTTTCGCGAGATATGTCTTCAACGATTTTCTTGCAGCATCGGAAATAAATACAACGCGGACTTTTTCTCCTTTACCGCGTATAGAAAATTCGTCTTTTGAAAGATCAATGTCACGAGTGAGGGAACAAAGTTCAGAGACGCGAAGACCTGTTGAGAAAAGAAGCTCTAAAATGGCCTTGTCGCGAAGAGATTTTACATCAGACCCATTGGGAGCGCCGAGAAGACGATTGAGTTCAGTGACATTAATGAAATCTATGTGCCGCTCAGATACTTTTGCAAGTTCAATGCGCTCGGGTGAGAGGGTCTCAACTCCTTGACGTGCAAGATATTTGAGAAATGCTCGCAACGCGATGAGATAATAGTTTTGTGTTTTCTTTTTCAATGTGGCTCCAACTTCTTTGGTATTTGGAGCTTTTTGGCGATTGAGCCATAGGCGGAAATCGCGGAGGGAAGTATCGGTAATTGACTTTGGGTCTTCACTTTTAAGGAACAACAAAAATCGTTTTAAATACCGATCATAATTTTCAACGGTCTTGAGGCTTCTCCCTCTTTCGATTTCGATATATTCGAGAAATTGTCTTTGCAGTTCAGATAGCTTTGCCATACCCTTAATTCTATCAGAGAATGTCGCACAATATTATTTGACTTGCAAGGCTAAGGGCGTACTATTGAAAGCGGATAGGCATTTCTATGCCTCAGTTCAGTTTGTCAGTTTCGGTTTTAGGCGTTTGGCCGCCCTCGAGTAAAACCGGGGGCGGCCATTCAATTTTCTATTAAACTTGCAATTTCTCTTGGGGTGTGCTATGCTTGCAGGATGATAGCAAAGACAAAGAAGACGTCAATTATAAAGGCAACGGGTATTCACGAAAAGGATACTGGCTCCTCAGAAGTGCAAATCGCCATACTCACTCGTCGTATAGAGGAGCTCGCAACCCACTTGAAAACACACAAGAAGGATATTCATTCGCGCAGAGGACTTCTTTCTATGGTCGCCGACCGTCAGTCTCATTTGAAATATCTCGGGAAACGATATCCTAAGCGCCACGCAGCTATCGTAAAAAAGCTTGATTTGAAGAAGTAAGAATTTTACTTGTGACTGGTAACTATTTACCATTCACTGAGATATAATGGGCTTGGAAGTTTTTCGTAAATCGTTAATAGTTTTTAGTAATTTTAGTTAATTTATTTTTATGAGTGCAATTAAACATACTTCTCAGCGCGTCGGGATTTTCATAGACGCGCAAAA
>DATKHE010000040.1:0-6058 GCA_035510395.1 Minisyncoccota bacterium | reverse complement strand
ATATTGAAGAGCTCGTGGCAAACCACAGAGAACTTGTGGCAGAGATGCCGGTGGCGAGCGTCGTTGTGCCGTAATTTGCCAATGCAATCATTTTTTTGTTATAGGCAAAAACATCTAAAACAGGCGCGGGCGGAGTGGACGTCGCGTAATTAAGCTTTCCAAGACTGCGTATTTCTTTGAGGAAATTGGTGGAGGTGACGAGGTAAAAGCTTCCCGCGCATATGCAGACGATACCGAGCGTGAGCAAAAAATACTTTTTGATGGACTTGGATTTCTTGCTCATAATAATCTGGTGGAGAAAATATCCTCTTTTTTGTTACTGCAGTTTAGCACAAAACAAAACAGCCCCGTGCGGACTGTTTTGCGGAATGAAGCTTCTGCTTTAGAAAATTAGGAAAGGTGCTTTGAAACGAGCTTTGTCATTTCAAACATATTGACCACATCCTTGCCGCCGAATACTTTCTTCAAATTTTCATCAGCGTTGATGTTTCGCTTGTTCTTTGAGTCTTGAAGATTGTTCTTCTTGATGTATACCCAGAGCGCTTTGACCACTTCTGATCGAGGCATAGGACCCTTGCCGACGACAGCTGCGAGATCTGCGCTTACCGTCAACGGCTTCATAAATGCGGAATTTGCTTTTGGTGCCATATATTAATTAATTACTGTTAAGTCGCCTTATCATACCACTAGGGTAAAAGTGTGCAAATGACCAATCCCCCGCCAAAAGATGACCCGAAAATTGCTATTTTGTCTTAATTATGATTATCTATATGTGGAAAGGAGTAAAAAACCATGGCACAAAGCGGACTCAATTGCCCTAAGTGCAATTCAAATCTACTTGAAGACGCGAAAGAATGTCATCATTGTCATGCCCCTATGCGCAAACGGCAGTGGAAGAAAGCGCTGGATAATAAATTCTTGGAAACATGTGGAGATGCCAATATCCTGAGGTTCATCGGCATCAGATTGGTATCGATCTTCACACTGAGAACGTATTGGCTGAAGTCGTTTTTCCGTCGCCTTGTTGTCAGGCTTACCTGATCGCGAGACCCCGAGCTTTTATAGCAAAGGGGTCTTTTTTATTTTACTCACATTTGAAAAGAAACTGACTAGCAGTAAAGAATCTTTCGCGTTATAAATAATCATCCCGCTTAGAGCTGCGGGATCGTCTAACGGTAGGACATGGGCCTTTGAAGCCTAGTATCTTGGTTCGATTCCAAGTCCCGCAGCTCTGCGCAGGAATTATTTTCCCTCGGCAAGTGAAAGAATTGCAAGCTCAATCGGAAGTTCGGCAATCGGCGAACGAGCGACATTTCCGTAGGCATCGAGAAATACAGCGAGCGTTTTTGCAGTGATGCCGTCTGAAGGCAACTTTTTCAAAAAAGCGATGTCTTCTGCGGAAAGCGTTTTTGAAAAATCTGCGTGAGGATCAATGCGCATCATAAGCGCCGCGCGCAATTTTGAAATGAGAAGCTCGGCAAACACTGTCATATCGGAATGCTCTTTTGCCACGTGAAGTGCCTCAATCGCTTTGTCCCATTTTTTTTCTGCGACCGCAGAAATGAGTGCGTTTACGAGCGCATGTTTTGGCGCGCCGGTCGCTTTCTCGACTTCCTCTACGCTTATTTTTTTGCCGCTTGAGCCTGCCATGACACGCTCGAGTATTCCGTAAGCATCTCGAAAAGATCCGTCGGCGGATATTGCGATGAGTTCGGAAGATGTCCCTTCAAGAATTATTCCTTCTTTTTTTGCGGCATCCGTTATGACAGTGCGAATAATTTCGACTGACGGCCGCTTGAATTCAAATGTTTGGCAGCGAGAGATGATCGTCTCCGGCAATTTATTTTTTTCCGTCGTTGCGAGAATAAATATCGCGTGCGCAGGAGGCTCCTCCAAAGTTTTCAGAAGTGCGTTGAAGGCTTCTTTTGTGAGCATATGCACTTCATCAATAATGTAGACCTTGTATTTCGAATCGAATGGGAGTGTCGAAACACCGTCGCGAAGCGCGCGTATGTCATCAATACCGCGATTGGATGCAGCATCTATTTCATAAATATCTTTTTCCGATACGCCAACATCGCGAGCAAAAATACGTGCGATAGAAGTTTTTCCCGTCCCGCGTGAACCGGAAAAAAGGTAGGCATGAGAAATCTTGGAACTTTTGAGCGCACCAGTGAGTGCACTAACAACCGCATCCTGTCCAACAACTTCGGAAAATTTCTGCGGGCGGTATTTTCGATAGAGCGCGATGTGTTGCATAGAGAAAGTATACCCCCACACCAAAATTTCTGAAAATTTGGTGTGGGGGTAAAAAGTAGAAAGTAGAAGACAAAAATTAAAAACGGATAATTTAAAACCCGCAGGCAACGAATTGAACGTTTGCCTGCGGGTCTGATGATGCATCATCAGCAATCACCTAGTCCTTTTTCCTTTCTCAGGAGAGGCGTCGGCGATTGGATCAGTTAGGATGACCTGCCTTTTTCACGGTGCGGATCGATCTTCGAATTGGGCACGGGGGTCCATGGTTGTAGGCCTGTTGGTTGTTTGCACGTGCTGGGTTTGTGAACCAGCCACAACTCCCGAGAGGCGGAACAATTTTCAAAAGGTCGAGACCTTTTGAAAGTCACACCCATCATTTCAAGGAGCTATGTTCGCCGTCTAGTCTAGCATACCCACAAATATTGTCAAGCGATGAAAAATGTTTCGTAAAATGAGACAAAAAGTAAGCCACCGCCCCTAAAAAAGGGCGGCGGGTTGTCCTTGTTCTTTAGACAAGGCGCTTAAAAGTGCTATAAAGAACGTTCGACAAGGTTCTGAGACCACACAGGACACCTGCAGACATTGCATAACCTTGAGAGATTACGCCCTGCCTACAGGGTGGCCCTTGAGGTATCAGCCGCGGCCGTCGGTGCCGGCGAAGTTGGAATAGAGGCGATTTTTGGTGCTCTTGCTGTGGTTGATCGGCGGACTGTTCATGGTTGATCCGTTCCTCTTTTGGAGGAAGTTTGAGGGTTGACTTCAAATGCCGGTTTGAATCCGGCAGATAGCTCCTTGTGAGGGCGCACGGTCATCAGGAGTGGAAACTCTTGAGAACTGCGCGCGTGTGCAAAGAACTACCTTCGCCGTCTAGTCTAGCATACCCACAAATATTGTCAAGCGATGGAAAGTGTTTCGTAAAATAGCCCTGAAAATAAGGGTTTTTAAGGTGTTTTTGATATTGGAAAAACTGTCCCGTCTTTAAGATATTGTTTTACGATTTTTTCCACTTCTTTTGCGTTTTTGGTATTCATAAGCTCAATGCGAAGCTCTTTTGCACCGTCAAAACCGGCAACATACGCTTTGAAATGCTTTTTCATAATGGCAAAGTTTTTATGTTTACCCAAAAGCTTTTCAAAAAGTTTCGTGTGCTCCACCATTACTTTTAATTTTTCCGGAAGGACGGTCCTTCCGCTTTTGGAACTGAAAAGCCACGGATTACCGAAAATCCCCCGCCCTATCATCACGCCGTCTGCACCAGTTTCTTTTGCTTTCTTTTTTCCATCGGTAATATCGAGTACATCACCATTGCCAATGATGAGCGTTGAAACTTTCATCCTGTCGCGAATCTCGACTGCCTGCTTTACGAATTCCCAGCGCGCAGGAACGAAAGACATTTCTTTTCTCGTGCGTGCGTGAATCGTGAGCGCGGCGATACCTTCGGTAAGAATTTCAGGAATCCATGTTTCCATTTCAGGCTTTGACCAGCCGATGCGGGTTTTGACTGACACGGGAAGATTTGGAGCGCCGAGTTTGGCGGCGCGAATGACGTCCCGGGCGCGGCGCGAATCTTTTATGAGCGCCGCGCCCGCGCCCTGCTTTTCAATCGTCTTGTCGGGACAACCCATATTGATATCAATGCCGTCAAAGCCGAGAGACGCCGCGAGTTTGGCAGCTTCAAACATTTTCTCAGGATTTGAAGTGAAAAACTGGGCGACAATCGGACGCTCACCTTCCGAGTACATAAGGTCTATCATCAAATGTTCTTTTCCTTCCGAACACAATCCGTCAGCAGAAACAAATTCGGTAAAGAAAACATCAGGTTTTCCGTATTTTGTGATAATACGGCGAAATGCCGCATCAGTCACATCCGCCATCGGCGCCATAATAAAAAACGGCTCTCCGCGGCAAGCAGGTTTTTTCTCGGAGATTTTTTTCCAAAATCCTTGATTCATATATGATATCTTGCGCAACGCGGGCAATAAAGCAACCTAGGAGCTCGATCCATCATTTTTATAAAACACCTTTCCATCGAAACGCAGATCAATGTATTGGACTTGATCGATAGTGCTTTTTTGTATTGGCGACTGCGGATTTGAAAGAATGGTATCGAGATTTTTGAGGGCTTCGGTCAAATCTTTGGTCGGATCAATAATAATACTCGTGCTCGACGCAACTCCAATATCTATTTCGCCTGTTTTGACTTCAGCTGTCATCGGATTGAGCCCTCGTGCCGCAAGCGCGTTTATAAAAATGAGCACTTGAGCAAAGCCGCCCGATACCGGAGACTCGCCAACAGTCGGGGTCGTACTGCTTTCAAAGACTACCATGCTCGTATCGGTCGCGCTTCGCGCTTCTATGTTGAATGCAGTGCCGAATTGATCCAAGACTGCACAGTCCGCGCCAGTGCACCACCACGCCTCGGGAGTTTTTTCCTGTATATCGACAGAAAGACCTGTGAATCCGTCACGATGCACGGAAACAGTGTCGACTGCAGGAAAATTATTCAAAATATCCGCGCTGATTTTTCCCGTGGGCACGAAAAAATAGCTTGAGTGCGGGAAAAACCAGAGAAATTCGCTCGACATATCGTCAGAGACAAGCATTCGCACATCGTCGCTTGATACTCTGTCATTTCCCGATACGGAAATAGTCGTGATGCGAAAAGTACTGAGTGATGTGATGAATGAGAGTCCACAAATGACAAGCACAAGGAGTGAAATCCACGCGAGGACCACCCAAAACATTCGCTTGCGCTTCCGCGAGCGCATCTTTTTCTGTTCAAACGGCAGTTTGCCTTGCATAGATTATTTTCCTATGATTTCTTTGCCCATAAATGGAACAAGAACATCAGGAATCTTTATCGTGCCGTCAGCTTGCTGAAAATTTTCAATGAGCGACACGAGGATACGTGGAGTGGGTATTGCTGTCGCGTTGAGAGAATGAACATATCTCATTTTTCCATCCTCACCCTTATAGCGAATATTAAATCGGCGCGTTTGAAAATCATGATAATAAGAGGCACTAGCAATTTCGCGATATTTTCCTTCTTTAGGAATCCACAATTCAGTGTCATACGATTTTACGTGCGCAGCCTTTAGATCAGCGGCGCAGATTTCAAGCTGGCGGTATGGAATACCGAGTGATTCAATAAATTCTTCGGTGTTTCTATTCAGCTCTTCGTGGAATTTTACCGATTCGTCGTGATTCGCTTCACACAAAATGAGCTGTTCCAATTTATAAAATTCGTGAACACGAATGAGACCGTTCACATCCTTGCCATGACTTCCCGCCTCGCGGCGGAAGCAAGGAGAAAATGCAAGATAGCGTTTTGGCAATTCGTTTTTTGATAAGATTTCATCAGCGTGATACGCCATCATCGGGACTTCAGAAGTTCCTGCCAAATATTGTCCGTCCTGTGTTTGAAAAATATCTTCCGCATCTCCTGGCAAATGACCCGTTCCATAAAAATATTCTTTGTTCACGATTGCAGGTGCGATAAAAGGATTGAAATTTTTCTTCAAGAAAAACTGTTGCGCATAATTCCAAATCGCCCACGAAAGTAACGCGCCGTCATTTTTGAGAAAATATCCGCGGAATCCGTGAACTTTTGCTCCGCGCTTGAAATCAGCCATATCGAGTTTTTCCATAAGTTCAATATGACTTTTTGGTTCAAAATCGAATTTTGGTTTTTCTCCCCACGTCTTTATTTCTTTGTTGTCAGCTTCGCTAACACCCTCTGGTACAGACATATCAGGAATATTCGGAACAGCGAGCATCAACCCCTGCCATTCCTTCATCA
>DATKHE010000039.1:0-6056 GCA_035510395.1 Minisyncoccota bacterium | reverse complement strand
AAAATATCCACCGGCTGATATGTTTCGGTATTGAGAGACGAAAGCACTGACTCGCCTGTTTTCAAGGACACTTCATATTCGCGCGATGGTCCTCCACGAAGCACCGCGACTTTGGTTTTGTGAGACATACGCCAATTATATCCTTCGTCAGATAAAACAAAAGTCGCCTGCGTAAATACTCACGCAGGCGACGAAAAAAATCAGACTGAGTTTTTCGGTATGACACGAATACGATTTGGAGCAAGACACTCCACTCCCGTGTAGGCCGCCGGTTCAAGAAGATATTTTTCGATGGATGGTAATTGCTCTTTTGGTCCAAAGAAGACAATGATTGGCTCCTTTGAGTGCTCTCTGACATCAAAACCAATGACAAATCCTTCCCTGCTATTGCTCCGTCCATGATCTTTTTGTAAATCCGGCACACCCACCAAATCGCCGACTTCGATTATCGTCTCGCGCCTGTCTTTAAATTTCGGAACTGGCACGGTGGTTATCATGACACAATCCTTTGTTTGAAAGTTTGGGGAACAGTTATTCGTCTCAAAATTATCACCTTTCTGAAAAAAAGCAACTTGATCTAGAAAAGGTTTCGTTTACCGAATTGGCGGAGTTTACGGTGGTAGGTGATGGCAAATCTGTGGGCTTCAGCGTTTGCAAGGAGTATCGATTTTTCAAGATTTTTGCCTGCCTGACCGGCAGGCAGGTCGGTAAATTTCATACCGAGAATTGCACGAGGTTTATGAGCATCAGTTTTTACGACAGAGATTATTGTCGGCGGCGCGGAAAGTTTTTTGTCCGAAAAAACTTTCCGCGCCGTATTCAACTGCCCCTTTCCTCCGTCAATCACAACCACATCCGGCATCGTCCATTCAGGATGATTCAATCGTCTCGTCAAAACTTCAGCGAGGCTTTTGGTGTCATTATTTCCTATCTCTTTAGATATTCTGAATTTTCTATATTCATTTTTGTCGGGAGTGCCGTTTATCAAAACCGTCATCACGCCGACGCTTTCTTTCCCGCTTGTGTGAGCAATATCATAGGCTTCAATACGGAACGCGGACTGGCGCGGACTAAACGCGGAACTATGTGGAAAATCATCCTCTTCCTTAATCAAGGCGACGTCACGTATATGAGTGAGTGCGAATATTTTTCTTTTTATTTCTCCCGCTTTTTCAAATTCGCGATTTTTTGCAAGAGCCTTCATTTCTTTTGTAAGCAAACGAATAATCACGCCTTTTTTGCCTTCAAAAAAAATTTTTATGTGCTGAATATTTTTCAAATACTCTTTTCGCGCACCGGCTTCTGCCGTTTCAGGTGTGAGATGAAGCTGTCGATAAAAAGCTGTTTGATACCGTTTGCCTGATTTTTCATCAAAAAACGGAAACATTTTTCTGACAATATGAAGCGCTGCGCGGAGTGCAGACGAGTTTGGAAATGGCCCAAAAATCGCCGCCGATTTTTGGGCCTGCATCTTTAAATTCTTTCCACGGACAATTATCACCTTTGGAAATTCTTCTTTCGTAATGACGACATAATTAAAACTTCGGTCATCCTTTTCTTTGACGTTATACACCGGCTGATATTTTTTTATGAGATTGGCTTCGAGAATTATGGCTTCAAGTACCGAATCAGTCCGTTCAAAATCGATCTTTGTCGCCTTCGTCACCATATCCACAATTCGCGGTCCGCGGGTAGCAATCACGTCTGCGGCAAAGTAGCTCCGTACACGGTCGCGAAGTGATGTCGCCCGTCCTACATACACTATCTTTTTGCCCAATTTCCAAAAGTACACTCCGGGAGCATCGGGCAAATTTACTTTTTCTAAATCTTGACTCATCATGGATTAGGTATAGCATAACGTAAATAAAAGTGTTCCCTAACAACAAACCCCAATAATGTATGAACATACTTGTCATTGATGACAGCCCAGAAATACGAGAGAGTTTGAAAAGATTACTTGAAGATAGCGGGCACAAAATCATGACTGCGGCCTACTGCAGCGAAGGCCTGCGATTATTGCACAAAAAAGCTTTCGATTTTATCTTCACGGATCTCTGCATGCCAAGACTTTCCGACAGCCTGCCGGAACCGAAGGCTGGGTTGGACGTAATTCGCGAGATTAGACGAAAGAAAGTACGTGCTCATGTTTGGCTCATGTCAGCAGCCCTCGACAACAAAGTGGCAAAAGAAGCCCTGCACCTCGGAGCCGAAGAAGCCGTTGATAAAATGAAAATCGTGGATGTGCTCGCAAAACACAAAATCCTCACGTAGGAATCTCTCTTGCCCGTGACGATTACGTCGCTGGTACCCGTCCCGTAGTGAGCAATGCTTCACTACGGGACTTTTTATTTTCTCTTGAGAACTTTTTTGAGATAGTGCCCCGTATACGACTTTGAATTTTCAGCCACATTCTCCGGCGTGCCTTTTGCCACAAGATGTCCGCCACCAATTCCGCCGTGAGGTCCCATATCAACGACAAAGTCGGAACATTTTATAAGGTCGAGGTTGTGCTCAATGACGACGACAGTATTTCCGTGATTGACGAGCGACTGCAAAATATCAATCAATTTTCGTACGTCTTCATAATGAAGTCCGACCGTCGGTTCATCAAGAAGATAAATCGTTTTCTGCACATGCGGACGATAGAGTTCTGAAGATATTTTTACGCGCTGCGCTTCCCCGCCGGAAAGTGTCGTCGCCGATTGTCCGAGTTCGAGATATTCAAGACCGACTTCGGAAAGGGTTTTCAGACGGTCAGAAATTGCAGGAATATCTTCAAAGAATTTCAGTCCTTCTTCAACCGTCATCTCAAGCACTTCAAAAATATTTTTGCCTTTGTATGTCACTTCCAAAGTTTCTTTGGTAAATCGTTTGCCTCCGCACACATCACACGGCACATATACCGTCGGCAAAAAATGCATTTCGACAGCTATCTCGCCATTTCCTTGGCATGCTTCGCATCGTCCGCCGCGCACATTGAATGAAAATCTATTTTGCTTCCACCCTCGCACACGTGCTTCTGATGATTCTGCAAAAAGTTGGCGCACAAATGTCCACGCGCCTGTATATGTTGCAGGATTTGAGCGCGGAGTTCGTCCAATCGGCGATTGGTCAATCAAAATTGCACGGCCGGCATATTCTGTTCCTGTGAATGATTCACAATTGTACGCAGTGGTGGTTTTTTTCTTCCGCTCGTATTTCGACTGGAGATTTTTGTAGAGAATTTCATAAAGAAGCGATGATTTTCCTGAACCGGACACACCCGTAATAGACACCAGCTTTCCGAGGGGAATATCGACATTCAAACCTTTAATATTGAAAACATTTCCTCCACGAATTTGAATTTTCCCTTTGTCCTGTGTGCGTCTCTCGTCAGGAAGTTCTATTTTTTTATCTCCTCGCAAATAATCGAGCGTCATCGATTCAGATGGATTTGTTTTCGCCGTGAGAAGTTCATCAAGCCATCCGGATACGACAACTTTTCCGCCGTGCACGCCTGCACCTGGACCGATATCGATAATATAATCGCTCGCAAAAATCGTATCTTCATCGTGTTCGACAACAAGAATGGTATTTCCCAAATTTCGCAAATCAAGAAGCGTTTTTATGAGCCGGTCATTGTCGCGCTGATGAAGCCCGATTGTCGGCTCATCCAACACATAGAGCGCGCCGACAAGTCCCGAGCCGAGCTGGGATGCGAGACGGATTCGTTGGGCTTCACCTCCTGAGAGCGTGTACGCCTTTCTATCAAGTGTGAGGTAATCAATACCAACATCAAGCATAAACCTGAGCCGCGATTCGATTTCACGCAAAACAACGCGCGCAATACTTCGCTCTGTTTCAGTGAGCTTCAATCCGTGGAAAAAATCTGCCGCTTGTTTGATAGACATATTCACGACATCAACGATATTTTTTTCCGCAATCAAAACGTGCAAAGCTTCTTCACGGAGTCGTTTGCCGTGGCATGTCTCACAATCCTCCTCGCTCCAAATATTTTTGGTTCCGAGACCATTACACGCTTGGCACGCGCCGTACGGGGAGTTGAATGAGAAAAGGCGCGGCTCGACTTCAGGATATGCGTATCCATCGTATGGACACATAAATTTTACCGACATCAATTTCTCTTCCCCGCCTGTTTCCACTTTCAAAAGTCCGTCTGATTCTTTGATAGCAAGCTCGAGCGCTTCCGACAATCGCTCACGCGCATCTTTCGCCTTCGTTTTAAATTCGCTTATATAAAATTCGTCGACGAGCAAATCAATCGAGTGCTGTTTGTTTTTATCAAGCTCAATGCGCTCGCGGAGACGATGCATTTTGCCATCGACTTTCACCCATTCATATCCTTTGCCGAGAAAATCGTAGAGCATCTGATAATATTCGCCCTTTCGTCCGAACACGACAGGAGAAAATATTTTGATTTTCACGGAGCTCACTGGCACGCTCATTACTTTCTTGTCACTTTTTGATGTATTGAGTCCCGTAACGGAATTCAAAATGGTTTCAAGGATTTCCTCGTGTGAAAGGCGTTTTATTTCGCGATTGCAAATCAAACAATGTGGTCGTCCGATGCGGGCATACATGACGCGCAGATAATCGTAGATTTCGGTGATGGTCGCGACAGTCGAGCGCGGATTGTTCGAGCGGGATTTTTGGTCAATGGAAATTGCAGGCGAAAGTCCGGAGATTTCATCGACATCGGGCTTCTGCATTTGGCGCAAGAATTGCCGCGCGTATGAAGACAGCGATTCGACATAGCGTCTCTGCCCTTCTGCGAAAATAGTATCAAATGCGAGCGATGATTTGCCCGAACCCGAAAGCCCTGTGAATACAATCATCTTGTTTCGAGGCATTTCAACCGTAATATTTTTTAGATTATGCGTGCGAGCACCCTTCACCGTGATAAGCTCTGCCCCTGCATCAAATCCCGTCTTTGTTGGTTTTTTGTGTTTATCCATATATGAATGCCCCAGCGTTCGTCGCTAGGGTGATGGTGGGAGTGTATCACAATCAATATTTTTAGGAAAACAAAACGAATCTCCACTCCTGGTTTTGATAGGATTTCTCTCCATCTTTATTTACAAAGTCAAGAATTGTCCCTAATTCATAGACACTAAAAGGATACTTAAAACCCTGTTTATCAAAACATTTGTACTTATCGTTTGATTCTCTTTTAACGATAAATGAATGTGCCATCTCTCCCGTCTCTGTATCGAGAACTTGACCAACATAAGCTTCTCCCGGTTCACAGCTTTGGTTAGCAAGTAAAAGTAGAGATTTTTCATCTTTTACAAGAACAAATGGAGTGTCCGAGATACTTCGAGCCGACGTGCTAAAAGTAAAATCGAGTCCATTTTTTTCTGTGCGTCCGGATTCGAGATCATTTCTTCCCAAGATATTTTTCCAATGACATATAAGGCAAACTTATGGCAATTAACATTTTTTATTTTGTCATCAGGAATAGGAGGAACGGTATTCCAATTACCCGTCACATCTTTTTCTAAAAATTTATTCATGAATTTTAATCACTTTCTTATATCTCGAAGTCCTTTTATTCTAGCAATTTTCTCCCCCGCTGATTTTGCTTTCTTTTCTGCCTTATCTATTTTCTCCAATTTCATTTCAAGTCCCGCGATTTCATCGCGGAGAATGGCAGCGGTTTCAAAATCGAGAATTTCTGCGGCGTCTTCCATCTGCTTTTCTTTCTGTTTTATCAATGCTTGCGGGTCATCGGCAAAAAGCTTTTCATCAAATGCGAGCAATCCTTTGACGGTCTTTTGATGGTCGCTCTCCATTTGTTCGGTGATGTCTTTGATATTTTTTATAATCGTTTTCGGAGTAATGTTGTGTTTTTTGTTGTACGCGAGCTGAATCGTTCTGCGTCTGTCTGTCTCCCCCATCGCGCGCGTGATTGAACCCGTCATCTGGTCGGCGTAAATGATGACTTTGCCATCAACATTTCTCGCGGCGCGACCAATGATTTGAATGTGTGATGTTTCTGAACGCAAAAAGCCTTCTTTGTCCGCATCAAGTATTCCGATGAGCGCAACTTCAGGCAA
>DATKHE010000038.1:0-5532 GCA_035510395.1 Minisyncoccota bacterium | reverse complement strand
CTATTTTTGTCTCCCCTGCTTTGATGTGAACGACATCTTGGTCGACATTTTTTGACGTGTCTTGCGTCTTCACAGAAATTCTCACCGGTTCTTTCAAGAAATCTTTAATAATTTTTTCAATGTCTGGCGAAAGCGTCGCTGAGAAGAAAAGCGTATGACGAACTTTCGGCATTCCCTGCATAATCGCGCGCATATCGTTTACAAATCCCATATCAAGCATTCGGTCTGCTTCGTCGAGTACGACGGTCTGAAATTCTGAAAGCTTGATTAATTTTCTATCAATCAAATCTTTGAGTCGTCCTGGCGTGCCGATAATAAAATTGTACTGATACTGCAAATCGCGGATTTGTTTTCCAATCGGCGCACCTCCGACGCAGCATACAGAATATATTTTCATGCCTTTGACGAAGCTTTTGAGCTCGTCATCGATTTGAATAGAAAGTTCACGCGTTGGCGAAATAATAAGTACTTGTTCTTTTGGATTGAGCTTTACTTTGTTTATGAGCGGGATGAGAAATGCTGCTGTCTTCCCCGTCCCTGTATTTGCAATACCGACGATGTCAGAGCCCTGCAAAATATGCGGAATCGCGCGGTCTTGAATCGGCGTCGGCAATTCGTAGCCTTTTGATATGACCGCTGTTTTTACTGCTTCATCGATTTTGAAATCGGCAAATGTGTGTTCAGGCTTGAAATGTTCTGTTTCCTCAGTGATGACCGCTTTGTTTATGAAACGAGAAAAATTGATGTGTTCGCTTTTTCCTCCGCCGCGATTGCCGCCTCCGCGATGACCTCCGCCGCCGAATGAACGTCCGCGACTGTAGTGAGATGTATTGCCTCCTGACGAACGGCTTCCTTGATATCCGCCAGTCGAAGGATGTGAACCCTGATAACCACCTGTTGATTGTCCGCCGTGGTACGGAGCACGCGGTGCAGACGATGTTCCGTGATACGGAGCAGAACGAAAACCGCCGCTTTTTGGGCGAGATGAATATGATGATGGACCTGCCGAATATCCTCGAGATGGAGGTCGAGCAGAGCCGCGTGACGAACCGCCGAAAGATTTCTTCGGGCCGGCACTTCTAAAATTTTTATTGAATGGTGACATATTACGTTTTCAAGGCACTATTAAAGCCCTCATAACTTGCGAGCCTATATGATAATCTAGCGGCTAGCTGGTCTCGTGAGGTTTACATAAGGCCCTGATAGAGCTTGGGTTTCTCGGAACTTCTCCTAAAAACAAAACCGATTGAGATGTAGTTACCCAGATAGTATACACGAATGACTTATTTTGTCAATTAATGCTAGTATGGCGAGCATGAAAGAAATCATCTGGGACGTGGCGATTATAGGCGGAGGGCCGGCAGGAATGATGGCAGCGGGGCGCGCGGCAGAGCTTGGCGCAAAGGTCATTTTGATTGAGAAAAATGAGAGTTTGGGTAAAAAACTTTTGATTACGGGCGGCGGCAGATGCAATGTCACAAACGCAGAATTCGACAATCGGAAACTGCTTGAAAAATTCAAAGGGAACGGAAAATTTTTATTCTCTGCATTCTCGCAATGGAGCGTCAAAGAAACGCTTGATTTCTTTCATATGAAGAAAATGAATACGAAAGTAGAAAATGAATTACGTGTTTTTCCTATAACGAATAAATCACAGTCGGTATGGGACACGCTCGTCGAATATATAAAGAAAGGTGGGGTTACGGTTCTTTCCAACTCCCCTGTTGTAGGACTTGTCGTTGAAGGTAAAAAAGTCATTGGAGTAAAATTGAAAGGCAAAAAAATAATTTCTGCTCGTTCAATCATCATCGCAACAGGTGGAACATCACGACCGGAAACTGGGTCGACGGGCGACGGCTATAAATGGCTCAAAGATATCGGGCACACGGTTATTGAACCAAAGCCCTCACTCGTACCGCTCAAAACAAAAGATGCGTGGGTCAAACAATTATCAGGAGTAAGTATGACGGATATTAAACTCACGACATTTCAAAACGGCGTAAAACAGGATGTGAAAAAAGGCAAAATACTTTTCACTCATGTCGGTGTGAGCGGACCAACAGTTCTCAATATGAGCAAAGATATCGGCGAACTTTTGAAATATGGTGATGTCGTTTTATCGCTCGACCTTCTGCCCAAACTCGATAATGGAATGCTCAATGAAAAGCTTCAGGAAATATTTAAAGAAAATACCAACAAGAAATTCAAAAATTCTCTCTCAGGTCTCGTTCCTTCAGCTATTGTTCCTGTCATCATAAAACTTTCAGGTATCGACCCCGAAATCCAATGTAACAGCATCACGCGTGAAGCGCGCCTCAAGCTCGTGGATTTGCTCAAAAATATTCCAATCAATGTAGACAAACTTCTCGGTCTTGAAAAAGCCGTCGTCTCAAGTGGCGGTGTGACGCTCGACGAAGTAGACTTCAAAACAATGTCCTCTCGCCTATTCCTCAATCTCTATCTCATCGGCGACATATTAAACATCGACCGCCCCTCCGGCGGCTACAGCTTACAGCTCTGCTGGACGACTGGATTTGTCGCGGGAACAAATGCTTCGGGGAAGAATTAGCAATTGATATATAATAATTTCGTGCAAACAATTCTCTTCATAGGAATAATAGTTTTTGGCTCATCATCATATATCGTCGGTGTGAGACAAATGTTAAGGGGCGACTATTCACCGAGTACATTCAGTCGAGTTATCTGGGTTTTATTGGCACTCAATAGTTTTGCAGGAGTATTGTTAAGCGGAAGCAGTCAGTCCTCAATTTTGCTCGGAACGATTTTATTAATCGGAAACATAGCTGTTTGTATTGTGAGTTTCTGGAAAGGTACAAAGACCATAGGAAAGCTCGAATATGTCTGCATTTTTTTGCTCATCGTGAGCGGACTGGTCTGGATATTTTTCAGAGCGCCACTCATCAATTTAGTTATTAGCTTGATCGCTCATTTTATCGGAGCCACTCCAACATATAAAAAAGTATGGCAAAATCCAAAGAGTGAAAGTACTTCTTTCTGGTCATTATTCTTTATAGCTAGTTTGTTGAGCATATTTGCAAGCCAAAGTAATTCATTCGAAGTTGTCATACTCCCTATTTACTTCACCTTTTTTGATGGAAGTATTTTTATACTTTCCCTCCGCCGATTTTTGACCGACAAAGAAGCTAAGAATTAATTAACTGCAATTTCTCTGCCCTCGTCAGTTTTTTGAGTGCGTGTTCCCTTTTCAAGGCCTGACTTTTTGTTTTGAAAGATTCGGAATATTTGAGAATTACTGGGCGGCGGATTTTGGTGTAATGCGCACCGTGTTTTGAATTGTTGTGCGCGTGAACGCGCTTTTTAATGTCATTCGTTGAACCAACATAAAGTGTTTTGTCAGCGCATTCAAGAATATAAACATAGTAAGCCATGCGATAAGCATACCAGTACTTTCCTATTACTCTTATTACGCATTACTCCTTTTACTTTTCCTACTTCTCCAAATCGAGTGTTTCGTCGATTCGAATTTTGGCTACGAAGTCAGGCACATGGCTCACGATGACCATTGCACCTTCATATTTGCTCAATGCCTCGGCAATAATAGGAATATGGCGGAAGTTGATATGGTTTGTCGGCTCATCAAGTATCAAAAGTCCCGGGCGCTGTAAAACGAGCTGGGCAAAAGCTACGAGACCTTTTTGGCCTTCGGACAAACTGCCGATTTTAGTATTGATAACATCTCCGGTGATGAGAAATCCTGCGGCAACAGTGCGCATAAATTCCTCGAGTGGATTGTCCATGACTTTCATAAGAGCGTTGAAAACGGTATCTTCAAAATCAAGTGTAGAAAAATCTTGGCGATAATATCCAACGCGAATGCCGTCCGCTATCGTCGCGCCTTTTGATGTGCCACGCGCGATGGATTCGAGGAGCGATGTTTTGCCGATACCGTTCGGACCTTTCAGCAAGAGATGCTGATTTCGTTTGAGCGATATATGGGCTTTTCGAGAAATCGGTTTGTGGGTTTTCGGGCTTATGGTCGTAAAGCTCGTAACATTCAAAATCTCGCCCAAAATATCCGGCTGAGATGGGATTGTGAAAGGTCGAATCGTCTTGTCTTCTCTTCGAATGTCCACCTTTTCTTCCTCAAGTGCCTCTGCTTTTTCACGCATTCGTTTTGCCACGAGGCGCATTTGACCGCCTTTGTTGGCAAAAAAGTTCGCCTTGTCTTTGTTTTCCTGAATTTCTTTTGAGAGTTGGGCATTCTTGCGATTTTCCTTTTCTACGCGCGCAGAAATCTGCTCTGCTACATCAAAATAGTTCCCGACATACTGCTCGATTTTTTTGGTGAAAACATCCAAATACAAAACGCCGTCAGTAAATGCATTCAAAAAATGCGCCTCGTGTGAAATAACAATCACCGTTTTCTTATAATCCTTCAAAAACTGCGTGAGATGCTCTATCCCCGCTTTGTCGAGATTATTTGTCGGCTCGTCTAAAAGTAAGAGATCAGGATCCTGAATGAGGGCGGACGCGAGCAAGAGGCGCGCTTGCTGTCCTCCGGAAAATGATTTTACGATGCGGTCGTGCGGAGCGTGGAGATTGACCACCTCAAGCACTGCGTCTATTTTCGGATCAATATCATATATTTTTCCAGCCTTCACTGATTTTGTATGCGTTGCGCTTTCAAAAGATTTTTCAAAGAATTCGCGAATAGTGAGATTCATTTCAGCGCGCGGAATTACTTGTCGAGCGATAGCAATACTCATTCCATTCGCAAGATGTACCTGTCCTGATTCAGGATGAAGTTTGCCTGTGATAAGTCCAAAAATAGTGCTTTTTCCGGCACCGTTCTGGCCCATAATAGTGATTTTTGAACCGCGACGCACAGAAAAATCTACCGCATCGAGAATCGGTTTGTTGTGTCCGTATTCAAAGCTTAATTCATCGAAGCTCAGTATTGTTTCATCGCGTGACATAGCCATTGAGATTACTTCATTTTGCCGATAATTGAAAGTCTGCGGCGGGCGAGGATACGCCCGCCGCCTTTTTATAGGATGTATATATGCTCAACCGAGTGAGACATATGCCGAATTTTTTCTTGGCTGACCGTCTGGGAGGATGTTGGAACCAAAATGTCCCGACACCCGTTTCAATGTTGGAACCGGTCAAGAAAGTATTTCTACAAGCCCATAGAGCCAAAAAAGAGTTTTTGGAAGGAGATGATTTTAAAAAGAGAAATATTCTCGAAAGTTTCTGTTGGAACCTTTCCTTCAAAGAAAGAAATGTGGCTTCAATTAGGCTTAAAAGTCCTTATGATGTGATGTTCAAAGCATCCAAAACAGGTGATATTTCAACTTTGCTGCGGGACTTGGAATCGAACCAAAATTTTCGCTTTCAGAGAGCGACGTCCTACCTTTAGACGATCCCGCAATTTGTAGTGCAATTAGGAAAAGCTAGCATAAAAATGCCCAAAAATAAAGCTTTCTATCTTAATTACGCATTACTCTCTACTCCTCCTGTCTCTTAACTCTATTTCCCCGCCTTCTTCAT
>DATKHE010000037.1:0-2263 GCA_035510395.1 Minisyncoccota bacterium | reverse complement strand
TGGTTTGGCACAACCCAAAATTGTCTGACATTTTCAGGAAAGACTGGAAAATCAAAGAACGGAACAAAATAAAGAATGGTATCCGAGAGGAGCAAAAAACCGCCCAACAGAGCGGTTTTTTGCTCGACAGAAAGGTGCTTGACAAATAAACTACATTTGCTATAATAGCGTGCGAATGAATATTGTACACGTGAAATACAAAAAGCCGTCGAAGCTCGTGTGGCTCGGCGTGGTGATATGCGGGACAGTCGTTCCGTATTTCGCTCTGGTGTTTTTCCGCTTCGGTCTCCATCATCTGGGGTATGACATTTCCTCGGTGAACTGGTTGGACTTCTGGTGGAAGTAACTCCAAAAAACAATTTTCGAGGGCGTCCTGGTTTTCCGGGACGCCCTCTTCTTTTTCTTGTGAGAGAGAAAACTTTTTGCTATATTCAACTTCACGCCCGTATAGCTTCCGCCGCGGCGGAGTAGAGCAATCGACTGACCCCGAAGCAAAATGGGCTAAGCGTGGAAAAGAATTTGTTACTTGAAAAATATTGTTTCGTGTAGTTTCTAGCGTGCGCGCATAGCTCAGTTGGTAGAGTGAGATTGGGGAGGGACCCAATCGCAAGGTCGGAGCGTGACGACGCGAGACAGGGTCGCGATCAAAATCAGCAGATTTTGAATCGTGACATCGACTGGTTCCTTACAGGAACTGTACACCTTTTAGATATTTTATAAAGAATACGAAGAATAATTTGCTTCGTGCGCGCATAGCTCAGTTGGTAGAGCAATCGACTGATACTCGGTAGGTCCTTGGTTCGAGTCCAAGTGCGCGCACGAAGCACGGTAGTCGTATTCTTTATAAAATACCTTAAAAGGTCTTGCGAAAGTGTCCCGCACTTTCTCACTCGGTAGGTCCTTGGTTCGAGTCCAAGTGCGCGCACGCTGGATGTTACTCAATTAGCCCATTTGCGACGGGGCACGTACTCGGGAGGCTGAGAAGCGAATACTTGGAGCTTCGAAGAACCTTCTTTAGATTTTTTGGAGTTTTCTTAAACGAACAAAAAATCAAAAAGGTGTACTGCTCCTATAAGGAGATTGGTTCGAATCTTAGTACGTGCACAAATTGACATTTATTTTTTCGCGTGTAATATGGTTTTTAGTTAGCACACGTTTTAAATTCAACAAATAGAAAGGAAGGTGATTAATTATGCCACCCACGATTACGGTTCATGGTTCAGATGGTGAAGTTATGGCGCCTATGGGACGTCCCGACGAATTTCTCCGTGGAAAACATACGAGAATAAAAGTCACTGTTTCGGGATCCGACGGGGAAACCCCAAAAATCATAAGGGATGCGCTTGTTGGTCTTGAGGTTGAAACGATTTTCAGCCGAGAGCAACTTGCCGAGCAAGGATGCGATGATCTCGTTGCAGTGCTTCCTGAAGGATCGCATCTTGCTTATGGGGGCAAGGTGATTGAAGCTCTTCAAAAAGCTGAAAAAACCGATGCTGCCAAGGCATTACAAGAGATGATGCCGAATGAACTCGATATGTATGTGTTTGAAGGCGGAATCTTTGTTCTCGTTTAATTCCATTCAAAGACCGAAAGCTTGTTCGCAAGCCGTAGGTCTTTTTTCTTTATATATTTGACACCCACTCCTTTTCTGCTAGGATGTCTCCTACAAGTTCTCTCGAGAGCTTTTTCATTTCAATGACTAGATCACTATCAAAAGGACCATACGTAGACCCGCGAGTGATGAAAAAAATCGCAGGCAAAAAACCACAGGATACTGGGGTTATTAAGACATGGTCTCGTCCGTGCCAAATCGCGCCGGAAATGATTGGTTTTAAGTTTGGCGTGCATAACGGCAAAGATTTCATAGAAGTATTGGTCACCGAGGATATGGTTGGACACCGCCTCGGTGAATTTGCATCTACGCGCAAATTTATGAAACACGGAGGCAAGATGCAGAAAGAACTCGAGCAGGCAAAGAAAGAAGCCGAAGCAGCCGCAGGCCAGGCAGCAAAGACAGCAGCGACCGCAGCATCAACTGCTCCTAAAAAATAATTTTTATGTTTTCCGCAACACTCAACAATCAAAGAACATCTCCGCGCAAAGTGCGCCTCGTATCTGACCTCATCAAAGGCAAGACTGTTTTGAACGCGCTCGATATACTTTCCGTCACGCCAAAGCGCGCGGCAGATCCTATCACCAAGCTTTTGCAATCTGCGATTGCAAATGCAAAGATGCAGGGCGCTTCAGTTGATTCACTCGTCGT
>DATKHE010000036.1:0-3347 GCA_035510395.1 Minisyncoccota bacterium | reverse complement strand
CGCCTTTTCGATTGTTTTGATTTGAGAAGCATCCCACGGCGATATTCGTATCGAACGCGCGTCTTCAATCATAATATTGGCAACCTGATTGAGTGCGACCGCTGCCCCGTATGAATCAACTTTTACCCCATCAAGCACCGCAGGATTTGCTCGCCCCACGCGAATGAGAGAAAATTCTTTCTCGAGCCATTTTTCGACATTGGCTATTTCCAATTTGAACGGTTGAAAATTAAACATAAATTAATCCTTAAATTTTTTAATCGCAAGCCATATGAGTCCTACCAGAGCGACTCCGAGAATGGCGACTTTTATGAAATTGTCAGCGGATGACCAATAGCGCATCGAAGCAATGATGAATGAAAGCACTCCGCCGAGAGAAAGCGAAAGTGAGAGGACTTCGACACCTTTGATGAACGCAGATGCGATGATAATAATGACGCCAAGCGCGACGAGCGAAACAAAGACATTTCTTTCGTAGACATTTTGAGCTGCTTGATACTTATTGCTGCAGGTGAATTGTGAATTGCAATATCCCGGTGTACCGCCATTCCACTGCCCTCCTGCTGACACACACAGCGTCTGATTATTTATCGTCGGCACTACCTGCTCCTGCATACAAAACGTATTGTAGTCAGGTGCCTGAAAAACAAGCGAAAGAGCATAATTGAAAAAGAGATTGAGCACTATGACGATGCCGACAATGAGCGACCATTTGATAATTCGCGACTTTTTATTTTCCATATCAAAAGCATAGCACACCTACCAACAAAAAATCCCCGCCTAGGCGGGGATTTTTTGTAGTTGATTCTAAAACAGAATTTACATTGAGCTGCCAGAGCATGTCTTGCATTCCTTTCCGTGCTTCACAGCAAGAAGAATGGCTGAGAGACCAACAAGAACGTATACGATCGCCCCCAACGTTGAGCCTTGACCGAGGAGCATATCAACAACATTCCAGCTCGCCCCCGCACCTCCGAAAAGTGTTGCGAGACCGACAAGTCCCCAATTCAAGCCTCCGATGATGACGAGTATGAACGCGACTATATGTACTGCTTTCATTTTTGTATAAATAAATTAAACAAATAATAATACGACGACACCATTAATTCTATCATCTTGGCAAGAAGTCCGTGCAAGAAAGTTATCCACTCGTCTCCCCTGAACGCATAATGTAGGGCAAATAAAAAAGTGGTTATTTAGGATTTTGCTGACTCTATCTTAGAACGCCCAAAACCGAAACCACCCGCAAATCCAAGTAGAGCTGAAATAACTTGGGTAAAGTAATCTGGTCTCCAAATCAAAACACCGCCTGAAATGATAAGTATAAATAGTAAAACTACAACCAAAGTGAATTTATTGTCTTTGGAAGATATTTTGAACTTTTCGTGGTCTTGCATCCTTTCATCGTGAATATAACCATATACAGTTTTTCTCTGTGCTAATATCTCATCAAATTGCTGAGATGTAGGCGTGATTCCGCCTTCACCTATAATTTTTTGCATCAAAAGCTGAACTGTTTGAGTTGATTCCTCTTTAATTTTGGGAATACCTGTAGGTGCTGTTTTTTCAACTTCCTTTTTAGTTTCTTCAGGCATATTTCTTGTTGTTATTTGAGACATTTATAAACACTGAAGTATTTTCAGTTTTCTGATTATTATGTCTCGCCCATTGAATCAATTCCAGTGATTCCTTTTTTGCCTCTTTGGTAATTAAGATTTGAAGAAGCATATTTGCGACGGGCAGGTTTATTTTACCTTGATCAAGGGCATTTTTGATTTCGTCCACTGTTTCAAACAAATGGTCTTGATAAATAACGCTATTATCAATTACCGAAGGGTTGTAATTTTTATCTAAGATTACTTTTTCCATAATACTTGTATTATACTAGCGATGATGATTAAAAACAAATCCCTTTCTATTTTGAAGCGTGCAATAAAGCACCGAGTAGCACCTCAAAGCGTGCCTTGTCGCTGTGTCGGTTGTTGTAGTGAAAGACGAAAGAATCCAAGTAAGATTGCAACTTCTCGTTTGAAACGTTCTTAAATGTTCCTCTAATGCTTCGCTTTAAGTGGGCGAAGAATGTCTCAATGGTGTTGATGTGAATATCGCCACGAACGAACTCTCGCTTGCTGTGATTTACAGAATATCTGTCGTGGGTCTTATCTGAACTTTTGTACACGCCACTATTATCAGTCATCAAACTCGTTGCTTTCGTAGCGACATTTCTTTGAATAAAATCTTTCATTACATAACCGCCTGCATCTTCTACTACCTCTGCCTTGATGCGACCACCTCGTTCTACCCCAGCGATAATAACTGCTTTCTTTGCTATGACCGCACTTAGATTTTCATTATTCTTTCCTGCATTTCCGCGACCGCCCCACAATGCTGTGTCTACTTCAACATCGCCCCTTAATTGTTTGTCGTCCTGTTTGAGTGCCTCTCTGATGTGCTTCAAAATGCGATAGGCACACTTGTAGGTTACTTCTAGGTTGCTTTGCATCTGTTTAGCCGAGATACCGCTCTTTGCGTTAGAGAACACAAGGATAGCGTAGAACCAAAGCGAGAGAGGAGTGTCTGACTTGTGAAAAATAGTACCTGCTGTTGGAGCAATCTGAAAACGGCACTTTGAGCATTGATACTTCTTGCGACCGCTTACTTTGTGATACTCGCCCCCACAAGAGCATTTCTTGTCGTGTAGAGTGCTGAAAATGAACTCTAGGCATACATCATCTGTTGGAAACTGCTTCTTCAAACTATTAAGACCGAACTTGTTTTTGTTGTTTTTCATAGGTTAAGTATACACCCTATGATTATGCCGTCAAGGGATAAGAGTGAAGTTATCCACCTCAAAAATACCCTTAGGAGACGAGAAATCCGCCGAGACAGACGACTAACGCAAGCAACACTTTCGCTGTAAAATCGCCTCTTTTGAGGTCTTCTTTTTCATTAAATCTGAGATATTTTTGAAATATAATCACGAGCAAAAGCACGATAATCGGCTGAAACGCGTACATTGCATTGACTTGAGAAACCGCGACATAGGCAAGCGCTTTGAATCCGAGCACTGTGCCAAGCGCGTCAAAAAATTTTCCGAATATTTCCGTCTTCATAAAATTTCCAAGTCCGTGATCGGGACTCCAAAATGTTTTGCCTCCTTTGAAAACAGCAACGACGAACAATATGGCTATCGCTATAATCCACGTGTTCACGAGAAAACTTGCACCTCCCATTCCGAGCGGTGCGGCATAATATTTGAAAACGTAATACAAAAGCCCGTAGTATATGATGTTCAAAATAAAAATAAGTCCAATGGTTTTTGAAAATTCTTTTTTGATGCGGTGAGA
>DATKHE010000035.1:0-4798 GCA_035510395.1 Minisyncoccota bacterium | reverse complement strand
CTCATATTGATTGGATTATGTTTTCAGCGGCGTTTGTGCTCGTCGTGTTCGGATTGGTGACGATGAATTCATTTTCAGGATCGAATATTTTTTTTCAACGCCAAGTCGTATGGCTTCTGCTGTCGGTAATCGTTTTCTTTGGAGCGAGTTTTATCGATTGGAGTTTTCTCAAGCGTACTAATGTCGTATTCGCGATATTTGCCGCCGTATCAATAGTGCTTTTTGTTTTGCTTATTCTTGGCAAGGCGACAAACGGTGCTAAGAGCTGGCTTCATTTCGGTATCGTATCATTTGAACCGATAGATCTCGCCGAGCTCATTCTCGTTATCCTTTTAGCGAAATATTTTTCAAGGCGTCATATTGAAATTGCTCATATTCGTCACGTGATTGTCTCTGGTATTTACGCGCTTGTACTTGCCGTTCTTGTGGCGCTTCAGCCTGACTTCGGAGGGGCTGTCATCATCGCGTTTCTATGGCTCGGTATGGTGTTCGTCTCGGGTGTTTCGAAAAAACATATTGCCATCCTGCTCACCATCGCAGTCGTCCTGTTCGTGGGGCTTTGGAATTTTGGCTTTGCTCAATATCAAAAAAATCGCATTCTTACTTTTTTGCATCCGCTCGCTGATATTCGCGGAGCGGGATACAATGCCCATCAGGCGATGATTGCAGTCGGATCAGGCGAATTATTGGGCAAAGGCGTTGGATACGGCACGCAGTCACGGCTTAATTTTTTGCCGGAATATCAAACAGACTTTATTTTTGCGGCGTTTGCCGAAGAGTGGGGATTTGTCGGTATCGTACTATTTTTTGTCGTATTCGGAGTGCTTCTGTGGCGGATTATTGCCAATGCCTACGGCGGTGCGACGAATTTTGAAATACTGTATGGGCTGGGACTTGCGATACTTTTGACTGCGCACTTTTTTGTGAACGTCGGTATGAATATGGGAATTCTGCCGGTGACAGGGATTACGCTGCCTTTTGTAAGCTATGGAGGATCGCATCTCATTGTTTCATTCTTTGCGCTCGGAGTTTTGGTATCGATGCGAAAATATATGCGTGCGGCGCATCGCGAATCTGCCGGACATGAAATTATCGGGCTCAATTGAGGAGTATTTTTTCTGTTTCAGAAATCATACGGTCGAGAGAAAATTCTTTTTTGACATAGATATGCAGGTTTGACGCGAGTTTTTTGGCGTCATATTTGCCGTCATAGAGCGCATTGAGTGCGTTTGCGATTTCTTTTGCTTGTCGCGGGCGCACAAGAATTCCCGTCTCGCCGTCTTTGATAATTTCTGGCACGCCACCGACCGATGTCGCAATCACAGGTATTTCCGCAAGACCTGCTTCCGCAAGAACGTATCCGAACGCCTCCGAAAGAGAAGGAAGCAGAAATACATCGAAAGCTTTCAAATACTGGGCAGCATCTTTTATGAAACCTTTGAAAAGTATTTTGTCAGAGACACCGAAATCTGTTGCTTCTCTTTTCAAAACATCCCGCAATTCTCCGTCGCCGATGATGACGTATTGAAAGTCAGGAATAGAGATGAATTTGAGAGCCTCGACAGCATATGAGAATCCTTTTATTGGATGAAGTTCAGCAATGCTCCCAATAATGAAAGATTTTTTGGATACGCCGAGCAACTCCTGAGCTTTTGTTTTCGAGAACGGTGGCACCTCATCTATTCCATGCCGTATAACTATCATTTTTTTCTGCAGGATAGGTAGAAAGGATGCTTGATTATATATGGCTTGGGAGACAGCGATGATTTTGTGTGAACACAGCCCTATAGTGCCGTAGAGTGCACGAATGACGAGCTTCTGCATCGTACTCCTCTCTTCATTCCATGCCCAGCCGTGAGATACGAATATAATATTTTTTATACGAGCAATTCGTCCCGCAACAGATCCAACGCCGCCGATTTTTGAACTGTTCAACATCAACGCGTCCGGTTTTTCATTCCTTAAAATCTTAATCAGATTAAAAAATACTTTGATGTCTTTTCCCACACTCACATCTCTATCAAGGTCGGGGATCGAAATAACTCGCACCCCGGCGGAAGTCAGTTTTTCAACAAGTAATCCTTTCCCGCCACAGATGACCGCAACATTATGTCGCAGAGCAAGCGACCGCGCGATGTCATATACATATCTTTGCGCCCCACCGAAGTTGGACTTGGTAATAGCTATAAGGATTTTCATTCAGTTACCCATTATAACTAATAGGAAATGCTTATGTAACTTAGCCCTTGCCACTTCGATTCTATTGAATATAATCAACTACTATGTCTATTGTAAGCAAGAAGGCGCCGGTGCTTCTGTTTGCCGGTGATTTCGCCGTTTTTGTCATATCTTTGTGGATTGCGCTTTTTGTGCGCTATGCTCACATTCCGTCGAGCGAATTGTTCCTCCAGCACTTTGTGGCATTTGTGCCGCTTTTCATCGCCTGGATTTTGGTATTTTTTGTCGCAGGGTTATATGAAAAGCACGCGGTACTTTTGAAAAATACAGTACCCGCAGGTATTTTCAATGCACAGCTCGTGAACGCTGGTATTGCTGTCGTCTTTTTTTATTTTGCTCCGTTTTTGCCGATTGCGCCGAAAACAACACTTTTCATCTACGTTATTATTTCTTCTATTTGTCTTTTGATATGGCGGACGGGTATTTTTCCCGCACTCGCAAAACAAGCGCCCGAGAAAGCCATTCTCATTGGAAGCGGTACGGAAATGGAAGAATTGAAGCGTGAAGTGAACAGTGGTAGATACAATATTCGTTTCGTTTCATCTATCGATCTCGGTCATGCGGAGAAGTTCGATTTTCAGGAAGATGTCGTATCGAAAATATATTCGGAGGGCATTTCGGTCGTGGTGATTGATCTTGAGCATCAGAAAGCCGATCCCATCGTGCCTCAACTGTACAATCTTATTTTTTCAAAAGTTCGTTTTATTGATATGCGCCGGGTGTATGAAGAAGTCTTTGGACGCGTAGGACTTTCGCTTCTCGATCATGGCTGGTTCTTGGAAAATATTTCCGCATCGCCAAAATACGCGTATGACGCGGCAAAACGCATAATGGATATTGTGATCGCGTTGCCCCTCGCGATTATTTCTTTCATTGTCTATCCATGTGTCGCGCTTGCAATAAAGCTTGATGATGGAGGACCGATATTTATTATTCAAGAGCGCATTGGCAAGGACAGCAAAGTCATTAAAATTCCAAAATTTAGAAGTATGAAATCTTCTGATAAGGGTATATGGCCTACAGAAGGTGACCATCGCATCACAAGGGTCGGCAAATTTCTCCGCAATAGCCGTATCGATGAATTGCCGCAACTACTCTCCGTCATCAAAGGCGATCTGTCGCTCGTTGGCCCTCGACCTGATATATACGATATGGGAATGAAACTTTCAAAGGAAATTCCGTATTATACAGTGAGATATATCATCGCCCCGGGTCTCTCGGGCTGGGCGCAGATCAATCAGGAACTTCCGCCGCATTCGCTTGAAGAGACGAAAGTGCGCTCGGCGTACGACTTTTATTATGTAAAACATCGTTCGTTTTTTTTGGATATAAAGATTGCACTGCGCACCATACAAATACTTCTTTCGAGAAAAGGAAAATAACATGCACAAGATATTTATTACAGGAGGGGCCGGATATGTAGGAGTCATGCTTGCGGAGAAATTCTCTGCCCGTACCGATATCGAGAAAATTCTGTGTCTCGACAAAGAGCCGATGCCGGATTTTCTCAAAGGAAACGGGAAGATCGAATGGGTACAGGCAAATACAGCGGAGGAATGGGCGTGGGAGGAAAAAGCTGCGAAATTCAATCCCGATATTGTCATTCATACTGCGTGGCAGATTCGCGAGATGTACGGCAGAAAAAATCTCCAATGGAAATGGAATGTCGACGGTTCGGACAAGATTTTTGATTTTGCCCTGAAACATCTTTCCGTAAAACGGCTCGTACATTTTTCAACCGTTGCCTCATATTCCGCACGTCCCGACAATACGCTCGAGCATCGATTTACTGAGGCAGAACCATTTCGCGACAGCGACTATTTGTATGCAACAGAAAAAAAAGTGACGGAGGAACATTTGAAAGCAAAGTTTGATGCGTCGGCAGCACGTCGTGAGAAAATAGTATTCATAATCCGTCCCGCAGCAATCACAGGACCTCGCGGCAGATTTATGCGTATTCGTTTCGGACTCCAATCCGCGCTTTCAGGAGCTTTATCAAAAGACAAAAGTTTTGCGTATCGACTTGTCTCGGCACTTGTCTCATTTGTTCCTGCCACTCCAAAATGGGCGAGACAATTCATTCACGAGGATGACATCACGGACATCACCGAGCTTTTGTCTTTCGTAGATGTCCCAAACGGAACGTATGAAATATTTAACGCGTGTCCTTCCGGAGATATTGTTCTCGCGCCCGATATGGCGCGACTCGTCGGTAAAAAAGTTCTTCCCGTGTCTCCGCAGGTCATACGTTTCGGATTTTTCTGTATCTGGCATCTCACGCTCGGAAAAGTGCCAACGAGTCGCGGCGGATGGAAGTCATACTCATATCCGATACTTGTCGATGGCTCAAAGCTTACAAAAATGTTCGGTTTCAAATACAAGTGCGATTCTAAAACCGCCTTTTCAAAAATAGACGGCAGATATGCGAAGTATGTCACACAAAAATAATATGAAAATCATCGTTACCGGTGCAGCGGGTGCTATTGGCTCACATGTCGCCGAAGCTTTGAAGAAAAAATTTCACGAGGTCATCGGTATTGATTCTGTCACCGATTATTAT
>DATKHE010000034.1:0-2641 GCA_035510395.1 Minisyncoccota bacterium | reverse complement strand
GTTTACTTCATCAAGCGTTACTTTGAGCGGTTTTGCAGGCGAGAGCGCATCTTCTATGAATTTTTTGATGTCAGGCGACCATTCGATAATATCTATTTTTTCGCCGTGAAGTTCACTCATCACCGTCGACACGCGCACGCCGCGACCGCCGACAAGAGAACCGACTGGATCCACGTGTTCGTCTTTTGATGCAACTGCAATTTTTGATCGGGCACCTGCTTCACGCGCGATTGCTTTTACTTCCACCGTACCATTTGCAACTTCAGGAGATTCCATTGCAAAAAGTTTTTCAAGGAATTTTGGATGCGAACGTGAGAGACGGATGAATATGCCGCGAGGATTTTCTTCGACGCGGAAAAGATACGCACGAATGCGCTCGCCTTGTCTGAAATGCTCGCCGCGGATCTGTTCTTCAAACGGAAGCATCCCGACCGCGCGTCCCATATTCACATATATGGTGCCACGTTCGATGCGCTCAACAGTACCTGTAACAATGTCACCTTCGCGTTTCCCGTATTCTCCCATAACAGATGTTTTTTCTGCTTCGCGGATTTTTTGAATAATAACTTGCTTTGCAGTCTGTGCTGCGATGCGACCAAAATCACCCTTTGTCTCGAGAGGGAACACAATTTCTTCGCCAAGCTGCGCATCTTTTTTCATCATCCGCGCCTCATCAATGAGCAGATGTTTTTCCGAATCATATCGTTCGCGTTCATCATCGTCCGATAGTTCCGGCAGTTCCTCGCCAACGCCTACCATAATGACGCCCGTTTCGTCGACGATTTTCTTTACTTGGAAAAATTCCGCCGTGCCGCTGTCCATATCAAATTTTGCACGGATAATTTGTCCGCGCTTCCCGTATTCTTTTTTATAGGCAGTTGCAAGCGCGGCTTCTATCGCCTCGATGATTTTCTCACGAGGAATGCCACGCTCTTCTTCGAGCTGTCCCAAAACCGAATGTATTACTTTTATATCAAACATGATAATTTTTTATGAGTAAAGCGAATTAAAAATTGTCACCGAGCACCATTACCATCAATATATTCTCAGGACACAGTTTTATTTGGCTTGTCCCCATTAATGTGTATACCTTGTTTTTACCGAAGTGGTGCTCGGCAAGAAAATTATAGTCGCTCCGCTTCTTAATTTTCTAACAAAAATGTCCGCCTTTCGGGCGAACATTAGTGGAATACAGCCATACTAGCCGATTGGGAATATGTTGTCAACCCAGTAGCAGATCTTGGCATTGCGCGAAAGCGCAGATGTGGATAAATGCCAAAATTCACTACTGGGTGAACCCTGCTATGAGTTGTGATATGATGGTAGCAATGCGCAATCTAAAGTACATCTTTTCATTTGTTTCTTTTGGAATTTTTCTCGCAGCACTTCTTCCGCAATTCGCTTTTGCTTCTACGGTATCGCTTTCTGGATGGGCATGGTCCTCCAACATCGGTTGGATAAGTTTTAGTTCTACAAACACAAATACTGGAGCACTCTATGGAGTGACAGAAGATACTACCACTGGTCTCTTGTCTGGGTACGCATGGTCTTCCAACATCGGCTGGATTCAATTTGGAAATCTCTCGGGTTTTCCAACGGGAACTGGTACGAGCGCAGTAAATGCTACCGTTTCAGGAAATAATATTATCGGTTGGGCACAAGCAGTTGCCGGTGCGGGTAGAACAGACGGCTGGGACGGATGGATTTCTCTTTCGGGTACCGCGGCTGGCGGCTATGGAGTAAATACTTCCGGCACAAATAGTTACGCATGGGGCGGTCCTGTTGTCGGTTGGATCAGCTTCAATCCTAATTTTTCAGGTGCAAGCCCCACACCGGTAGCGAATCAGGAAGGTTGTACAAACGGTTCTAACTCTGTAACGTGCGGAGTTCCGTTTGTCGCTGTAACCCCACCTCAAACGCCCGGCTTTACTCTAGGTTGTAGTCAAGATATGACTATTCCTGTTAATACTTCAGGACCATCATCACCGTCTACTCTTACTGTTAATATAAATACCACCGGTAATTTTAATAGTTATCCAGTTGCACTTACGAGTATTTCTTCAAACTTACCCGGCGCACCAACACTAATGCCTAGTAGTTCTTCAATTCCGAACAGCACTGGTCTAAGCAATTTTACCCTTTCATTAAGTCAATCAGCTACAACCGCGGGGAATTACCAGGTTAATCTTCAAGGTACAGGTCAAGATGGAACTACAGGTTCAGGTATATGCAATCTTGATATCACTTCTAGCAACACCCCATCAACTCCCGGAAATCCGTCATATCACGAGTTCTAAATGATGTATAATTAAAAAAGAATATGGAGCCAAACAATATAAATCCCCAAAATACGAAATCAGGAAAAACTCTTTGGGTTTTAGTTGTCCTTGTTATAATCATAGGAGCGGTTTGGTATTTCATTTCGATGGGTCAGTCAGGATCTCAAAATTCGGCAATCTCGACTTCCACGCCGACCGAGACCATTCAGGCAATTCTTAATTCTCTCAAGGCGAATGCAACATCTACTTTGTCTGATGCTCAAAAAGAGAAAATCCTCAACTCTCTCAAGACAGAGCCATCAGAAGCATCACTTTCTGATGCCCAAAAGCTGCAAATTTTAAATCAGATTAAAAGTCAATAA
>DATKHE010000033.1:0-12318 GCA_035510395.1 Minisyncoccota bacterium | reverse complement strand
AGAATAAACTTTTATTCCCGATAGAAAGTGAAGTGATATTTTTTGGAAGGAATCGAACATCGGTCAAATTCAAGTTGGTCGAACTTGCAAAAAAAGTGGAGGTTGCATTTGTCGGTATGTTTGCCGATACCGTCTGTATGTCATTGTTATCATCAAGTGATTGGAGGATTGCGCGACTGCCATTGGGTGAAAAATAACCCTGATAGACTTTTGGTATTGTCGTATTTGCCACTTCCGTCTTTGTTTCTGTCTCGATTGAAAAATCATATATGTGTCCCGTTGCTCGATCGATATAGCGCACGACTGTCGAGGAAGCATTTTTAGTTTCAGGAAGGAATATTGCACCGGAGACAGGTGTGTTTGTGATTTGTATGAGCTGTGGAAGTTGTCCCGGCGTCTCATTTATTGTCGTGCTACCTGTTTGATTTGTAGTTGTGGTTGTCGATCCGGTATTTGGATTCACTGAGCCATACGGGAAAAGATTTTGATTAATCGTTGTTGTCGGATTTCCGCTTGTACTTGAGGAAGATATTCGGAAGAAAAAATACCAGCCCGCAAAGACTGCGACAAGAACGACAGCGAGGAGGATGAAAATAAATGTTTTTTGTTTCATTGTTTTATTGTTACAAATTAGAAGCCGATACCGCTGGCAACTTTCCTACACTGTTCTGAAAAGTCGATATCTGTTGTTGCAGGCTAGATACAAGACTTGCGTTTCCAGTCGCTTCTGCCTGAACCATATCTCCTGTCAGGTTTTTTATTGCACTTGCATATAGAGAAGCTGGCGAACCAACAGCCCCTCCAGTATTTGTGGCTCCCGCGGTCCCTTCTTGTCCTATCGCCCTATATATGGCTGCGGTAGTCTGACCTATCATCTGTGTTGTATTGGCGGTAATCACAGTGTCGGCATCCAAAGATATTTGACTGTTAGGATTACTAGTATCACAAGTATCATCACCAAGCGCTTCCGGACTGTTGCAGTAAGAAACATCGTCCTGGTAAATTGACTGTGCAGCGATTGCGGCTTGCGTCGCCGTGACAGCGTTATTGTTATATGCTGCTTGCGCTTGTTGTTCAGCTAAAGCGGTATTATCCGCTGTCACATCTCCCTGAAGCTGTGAGTTATTTATTGTTCCCAAATTCAAATTCCATTGAACGAGCTGCGGATTGATAAGATCGAGGAGAAGATATGAAGACAAAAGAAGCAACGCTCCCCAGCCGACATTTTGTATGCGCTTGATTGCTTTTTCTTTCGTTGTAAATGAAGATTCACTCAACATATATTCTATTCCTGCATATACACCGCTCAAAACGGCAATCACCACTCCAATGCTGATGGCAAATGCATAAAGACCTTGAATATATGTGGTTGGATTTACTGCGGTGCCCGCAGTCGTAAGTCCTGGGAGGGTTGTAAGCGGTACGACAGTAAATGGTTGTGTTTGCTGGGCATATGCAATATGCGAAGAAGAAATAAAAACCAAAAGAAAACCGACAGCCAAAAGCCAACTGCCAAAAAAACTAGAAATTTTGTTATTTCTTGTTACTAGGTTTCTATTGCTAGCTGTTTCTTTATGGTTCTGCATCGATATTTATAGTAACTGATTTTTGCGCGCCTTGGAGGAGTGCAAACGGACTTTGAAGTGATGCCTCCACAACCGCCTGCCCGGCGGTTTTGTTTTGTCGCGCGAAGGTAATTGACGGACTGCCGTCAAAATCAGGCACGGCATTTCCATTCAAAGTCCAAACAAGCGATTGTGTGGCGACCGTTGGCAGAGAAAAGAAAAAAGGTTCTGCACGAAGCGAAATTGAATCTCCGGAAAGAGTTTCTGTATCAAGCGCTTGATTGTAGAGCACGCCATACAGAGGATTGTCTTCATATATGAGTATCGCAGCTTGAGTTACGGGTACAGTGATTGAACTCTCTCCCACTACCGTGCCGTCGCTTGTTGAAACCGTAACGCTTATGTCATCTCCTCCTCGCGTGTAGCTTATCGAATTGTCTCCCTGATACACATATTTTCCATACCCCGAAACATCTCCATCAACTGAATTATTTTTACTCCACTTGTATACGAGCGAGTCTGGTTTTGCCAGGACGCCGTTCAGAGCTACTTCAGGCACAGCCACAACTTTGTATGATGCACCCCACGCTCGCATCGTTTTGCCCTGATAAAACGGCGGTGTGTAGGTATCCGCTTCCCAAATGAGACCGATTGATGAGGGGTTTATTGCGGTTGATGCGGAAAAAACTCCGCTATTCTGCGTTGTTGCATTTACCGTAATCTGCATTGGACTTCCAAGCGGTCCCGTTGGGACAGAAATATTTTTGTCCCCCGTACCCTGCGCAAAGACCTGCCCATTTACCGTCCACGTAATGTAGGCACTATCAATATCAAAAGAAGAACTTTGTGCCTGAAGATATACCGTCGAATTCGGAGCAGGGGCCGAGGGCACGACGTTGATTAACATAGGGTTGCTTACCCCCGGAATTCCTTGTGCCAACGTGATTGAAGGTATCACGATGCACGATACGAATACTAACGAAAGACCTAAGCGTCTCATATTCACTAATAGTATCACGACTTGGGGGAGACCACAGCTTATCCCCCCGTCTGTTTTGCATTTTGAATGGAGAGGAGCTGAGACGGGTCAGAAGTAATAATTTGATCTTCTGTGTATGAAGCAATGATCTTAATCGCTACGTGTTTTAGTCCCACAAAGAATATTCCTTCACCGACATTTGACTCAAGGAGCAGGTACTTTTCCTCGTCGGTGAGACTGAATGTTTTTTGCAGCTGATTAATGGACGTCGGAGACTGTTTCAAGAGTATTTGAATTGAGGAGTTTGCAAGAATCGGCGCGCCGTAAGGGGATTTCAAAAAATCGTCAACGTCCTGTGTAATGGTTGCAAGACCGAGATAATATTTTCGGCAGCGCTTCGCGACACTCAAAAGGAATGACGCAGTGTCTTCGGATTTCATCATCCACCACGCCTCATCAATCACAAGCAAGCGCTTCTTTTTTTCTTTTCGTATGGCATTCCAAATATGATGCGTCAAAATATACATTGCCACGGGTTTGAGCTCATCTTCCATATCACGAATTGAAAAGACGACAAAGCGCGCGTTGATATCGACATTTGTCGGTCGATTGATAAACCCTGACCACGTGCCCTTCGTGTATTTGCTAAATCGTTGTACCAAAGACGCGCCGCCCTCCATCCCCGCGAGCACCAGTTCAAAATCGGAGAGCAGTGGCGGCTCAATGTTGGCAAAATCAGAATCGGGAGTAATGTCTTTGAGTGCGTACGTCTCGCTAATTGCGCGGTCAACAATCGCATCTTCTTCAGGTGTCAGTCCTCCCATCATAATTCTAAAAAGTCCGACGAGATTGATGATGTTTGAGCGCAAAATATCCGCAGGCGATTCATCCTCGTGCGGCACAGGCAAGTCGAACGGATTTATATGATGCTCGGAGTTGAGTGAAATATTAAAATATTTTCCTCCTGCCGCTTCTGCAAGGGCTTGGTATTCTCGCTCAGGGTCGATGACAATAACCTCGGTGTCAAACATAAGTGTTCGCAAAATTTCGAGTTTCGTCGCATATGATTTTCCTGAACCTGATTTTGCAAAGGTAATCGAATTGTAATTTTCGAGAGAAAAACGGTCAAAAAGCACGAGGGATGAATTGTGCCGGTTTATACCATAAAGTATTCCCTTGTCGGATGTCAGGTCAAATGACACGAATGGGAAAAGGCTTGAAAGCGGCGAGGAATTGAGCTTTGAGTGAATCGCAAGTTCGTCAGATTCTGTCGGCAGATTGCTCCGATACCCCTGCTCCTGCTGAAAGAGTGCCGGCTTTACGTAAATGAGCTTTGACTCAAGCATCGATTTTATTTCCGACTCGGTTTTATCGAGTTCCGTTTCGGAATCTCCGTACATACTGATATAAAGACCGACGTCAAAAAGTTTTTCCTGCGCCTGCTGGAGCTGATCGCGAAGAGATTCGAGATCCTGATACGCCGTATCGAGCATCGGATCGCGCACGAGACCTTTTTGTTCGCGAATATTGATTTGGCTCTGCACCTCGGCGACTTTTTTCTGAAATTGGCGAAGCACGCCGGCGGTTTCTATCGGATGTATGAATATCGAGATATTGAATACCTTATCGAGGTTGATAATAGGCGCGAACCAGCTGTCGTTTAAAAACCGCGGATATGAAATGACGAAAAAGGTGCGCACGATTTTGTCGCCGAGGTTGAGCTCGCGCGGAGAGACCTTGAGCGCTGACGGCGCGATGACGTCTTTGAGCTCAAGAATGCCTGCTTGATAAATATCCTGAGGCAATATTGCTGAAATAGCCGGGGCGTTGTCTTTTTTTCCGAATAATTTTGATACAAATGACATAAATATTATTGATTAAGCGCTATCGGTTTTTCCGTGTCCCCGGGGTTAAAGATTTTATAGAAAAGTTCGATGACTTCTTCCGTGCCAAGCGTTATGGTGCGTACTCCGCATCCTGCCAATCCCTGCTCCACTGTCCCCATTCTCTGCTCAAGTTGGCTCCGATGTTCTTCAAAGATTGCGAGGTCATTTTCAGCCGTTTGCTTTGCAGTTTTTTTGCCTCCGAAGATCGCGCCGACACCCGTTCCTTGTATTGCTGTACCGCTATACGGCACGACAACAAAAAAGGTCTTGGTCATTATATTCGTGTTTTCCGTGAAGGCTTTTATAAAATTGATATATTCGCGTGTCTGCACCTTCATCAGGTCGTTCGACTGCTCTTTGACACGATCGTCAAGGAGCGCAATATAGGGTCGAATATCAAGACGACGCGATTGGATGAAAATCTGGACGGAAAAATCGAGAGAGTTGAGAAAGTTTTGAAATTGAAGAAGGATGGATGTTTGTTCATCAACAGATTTGAGAGCAAAGTTGAGAGACGAACATATAAGTATTCCGCGGAGCGAGCCGTCTTTTAATATGACAACGCCCTGGCGTATCTCTTTTATAGGAACGAAGTCTTGTGTTGTCTTTGAACTCGAGGCTTTTGCCATAGGAAGATTATAGCAAGTTTTTTGTCCGTTTCCTGAACGTCATACATTTCTTTGTCCGCGCTCGTTGGTGATAGGATTTTCGACTTGTTTTATGTCGAGGCTCCACGTGAGATCTTTGAGTTTACTGTCGGAGAGTTTTGGGACATAGAGATTTGCCAAATTGGCATTGTCTTGTTTTTTTTCTTGTGCCACCGGTGCATTTTCCTGTTTTTTCCAGATATAGAGTTTTCCGGAAAACGTATATTTTACAGCAGCCTCGAGTATTTCGATGAATGGCTTGTTGTTGACCTTGTAAAATGCGAGCGCAGCGGAAAAGCCGAGTACAGGGATGATGAATATCAGAGAAAAATAGAGACTGCCGATAAAATGATACAAGAGAAAAGCAAGTCCTGCCCCGCCGACAAGGTAAATGAACTGCTTGAACGTCAGCGGTCCGAAGATTTTGTCTTCAACCTCTATAAATTGTGGAACTTGGAATCTCATCGTTAGTTTGTAGCTTTTTAGCTTCTTAGGGTGGAGATCATTTTGTTAAGCATTTTCATCACCTCCAAAAGCAGTCCATCCGTTCTAGTATAGACTAATTTCTCTCCGAAGGGTAAATGTTTAGCGATTTCTATTTGGGTTTCTAATTCAGCACCAGATCCATAAGCTATATTAAGAAACTGAATAAATTCAGCCTTATGTAAACGCCTCCTCCCTTCGGCGATATTCGACGAGATTGATACAGCCGCGCGTCTCATTTGTGAAGTTAGCCCAAATAATTCCGACTTCGGAAATTGCTCCGTTAACAGATATATTTCTCTCACGAGCTCTATCGACCGCTGCCAGACAATCAAATCTTTATGATTATTTATTTTTTTCATAATCAGGTTGTAGCTTTTTAGCTGGTTAGCTTCTTAGGCATGACCTAAACTAATAAGCTAAAAAGCTACTAGCTAATCAGCTAACTCAACGGTTCGCGATAAGGGTCTGAGTCGTACTTTTTGGTTATCGGATTTACGGGGATATCTTTTGGCGCAGAATTGTCAGGAGACATTTTCTTTCCGATGAAATCGTCTGTCGCTGTCTTATTCACTAACTCTCTCTCAGGAGCATTTACAAGCGATGTCGTCGGCTTTGTCGGAATCGGGTTCTCGATTGCGTCGAGTGTTTGTTCGCGTTCCCCTGATGAAACCGATCCAGTTTCCTGTTCGCCAGACTCTTCCTGAAGCAGTTGTCTGATTTTCAGGAAAATCTGATTATTTATATCTGTGGCAATTTGCACTGCAATCTCGCGTGATATACCGAGGTCATTCTCTATGTCATCGACAAACTCAGATCCATCTACAGTACCGGCAATAATCATATATGTTTCGGCTGCAAGTCCCCCGGCTTGGTCGACATGAAGATTGTATTTTTCAGATATGGTGACGAGTTGAGAGTCAACACCAACCGTTTTTACAGCTCGGGTTATTTCTTTCGGAATCTTTGTTTCGTTTGTTTCTGTGGTGTTGTCCATTAGTGAAATATTAACCTATTAATCATTTTTCTTCTTCATCACCCCCTTCTTTTTCTTCCGTTGTGGCTGCCTCCTCCTTAAATCCCAGGGCTTCTTGAAGCTTTTTCAACTCATTCTTACTTATTTTTTGAGGTTTTATTTCTTCCCACTGTTTGTCCGACATTTTCTTTAGCGCTTTTCCATACCTTGTCTCTAGTTCTCTCTTTGCACCTATCACTTCAGTAACCGGAGAGGCTACTATACCCGCAATTTCTTTTGCTGCCCCTGCGATGTTGCCTTTTGATATTTTTGCAATTGCTGAACCTACCCGTGCGAGATTGTTGGTTGTCATTCTTACAGCGGCTGTTGCTGCTATATTCAATGGTGCGGTCAAGATTTCTTCATCACGGAGAATCGTTCCTACTTTAGCCGTTGTCTCCGCATATAATTCCCTACCGCGCGCTTTCATAAACGCTGCTTTGTAGTTTGCTGCTGTAGGATCGTTGGACTTTGTTAATTCGTCGAGGATTGTTTTTTCTTCCCCAAAAATTTTTCTCGGAGATATGTTTTGCTTTAGCCTTGATTCAATCTTTCCTGCCTCTGTTTCTGCTTTTTGTGCTACTTTTTCTTGTTTGTCTACTTCCAATTTGTATGTTTCTCTATCTGCACGGCTACCCTCACCAAGACTCGCCATTCTTATGAGTTCTTTCTGCATATCCTCGAATTTCTTCTTCTCTTTCTCTTCGCTTGCCTTTGCATTTTTGTACTCGCTATCTTTTCCGAGTATTCTCTGTGTTGCGGTATTGCCAGCAGCGTCTTTCATTCCGTTCATTTTATTTATATCTTCATCCGAAGGCTTATAGTCTTCCGCGTATTTCTTTTCATTTTCTATTCGTGCCTTTTGTACACCAAAGTATCCCTTATCACGACCGCTATCTTTTGAAGGTTTTCCCAAATCAAGACCAAAACCTTTTCCAGTAAATCCAGCGTTTTGGAGTACCCCCGTCTGTCTTAGATCAAAGCTTGCCCCGCCAACCTTGCCTCCTGCAAATCTCTGAATTCGAGCAAAGCTTTTTGCCGCCGCGCTTGCATTCGGATCTATGAGTGTTTGCTGTGCTTTCTGCGCAAGTCCTGCTCCCATTGCTCCGACAGAATTTCTCAACACCGCCGCTGTTCCACCTGCCACCACTGCAACTCCAACCCCTGCCACAACCTGACTAAGCTGCTCAGCAACTTTTCCCAGCATATCACCGATTTCGCCACTGTATTCTTTTGTCTTTCTCAGTGTAAAAATGAGCATTCCCGCGAGAAGGAAATATTTGAAATATTGTGTCGGATCAAAAGCGTTTGCTGTTCCCGCGCTCGGGCTCGGGATGCTTGATGTCGGAGCAAAAATCGGGCTATTCACGAATGCGAGGATGATGTAGAGCAAAAGAAGGAATACGGGCGCGATGAGAACGTCTTTTTGGAATTCCTCCCACCACTTTTTTGATGCATTCGCTGTTTGAGGCAAAATCCATCCGGCAAATCCAAGCGGTGAAAGCACGAGAGAAAACATAAGCGATATTGTTCGTGCAAGAAACAGCACGGAAACGTAGGCAAATATATATGTGGCAAATATGATAAGCGCGAGGCGAATCACTGCACCAATGAGTCTTGCTGTTGCGTCATTAAGGTTTCCGGTCACCAAACCTTCGGCACTTTGGCTATTATAAACATCATACACACCAAGGGCTCCCGTCAATCCTGCACTTATACTTAGTCCGGTCGGTGTTGCCGACAATATGCTTGTTGCCCCCGCCCCTCCATTTGCCTGCCCCAATGTTGTCTCAATGCCCTGATACAGCCACCCACCCAAAATATTTCCCGCGTCAATCATCACTTCTGTGAAAAAGAAACTGAAATTGATGAGAAGCGCGCCGATGATAATATTTCGAAGCGCTTGTTTTGCCTGAAAATTTCCATAATCGAGCATCGTCGTTATCGATATATAAATGAGCGCGAAAATAAACGCGATGTTGAACATATCGCGTATGATCGTCCAGCCGAGAACGATAGCACTCCCCGCAGTGCCAACTTGGGTCGCAAAATTGAGCGAATAATTGATCATATAATCGAGCATATAACCGCTGAGCGCGAGCATCCATCCTGCAACTGGCAAAAAGAAGAGCTCGAATGCCGCATCAAGAATTTTTGGGACATAGGTTAGCGGATTGAAACAACTGCCGCCGAAACTAGTAGTAAACCAAGAACACGTATCAGCTGAATCGTTGTTTGGTACTCCTGTCGTCGAATTTGCTGCCGCTCCCGCAGGAGTTGACACATTTAATGGCGCAGTCGTGTTAGTCCCTGCGACGGGAGCTGCTGATACAGGAGCTGTGGCAGCTTGTGAAAATCCGGGGCCTGTTAATGTTGGAGGGGGGGCAGACGTTCCTGAAGTGTTTGTGGTTATTGTTCCTCCGCTCACTTGTGCGAAAGCAAATATTGGCACGGCGAAAGTCGCGATGATTGTTGTTGTCAGAAGTAAATGTGAAATAATCCGTTTCATTTTAGTTTTCTAAAACCCTGGGGTGGGCAACCTGCGTGGCAAGAATATTTCCGGAACTATCCTCGATGCTTATGGTGAGATCGAATGTATCTGTGGCATATTTGACTCCTGTGAGCGGACGTAGATCAAAAGCGAATGATGTAACAGTAGGAGAAACATTTGTAAGAGTGACAATACCGTTTTGCAACAGTGACGCATCCGTATCCTCATCTCTGCTGCCTTGAGAATTTCCCATATAAAGAGCATAGACACTTTTATCAAATATCGCGTCAGATGCAGAGCCACCAGTTTCACTTGTCAGTGTTATGACTGCTTGAAGATTTGATTCTTGCGGCAGAGACACATTCACCTTATATGTTGGTAATGCTGACGTTGGCGTGACATCTACAGGATTGGTCGATGGATAAGGGTTGCTGAATGATGCGGTTGTTGTGTTTACGGTGGATGTTGCAGAGGTTGATGTTGTCGATGTCTCTTCGGGAGGAGTAAGGAGCTGTTGGTTTGAAGCTGCTTCCTGTTCTGCTGATGAAGCGGCCTGATTATTGAGAGCATTAATTGTGTCTGCATTTGAAGTTCCTGCGAATTCCTCAATACTTTCGTTATTTTGTACCGGTTGGCTCGTCTGTCCTCCCAAAAGTCCGCCCGGTCCAGTAATGGTGGCTGAAACAAGTTCATTTACAAGCGCGGCGATGACCTGATCAATATCTTGCGCAAGCCCAATCTTTGTAAACTCGCCGTTGAAACTAGCTTGGAGTGCAGCCTCGACAGTAGTCCCCGGCGTTGTTGTGTGCGTGTGGGTACATTCTGGTTGATTAATACTTTCCTCGGTTTTTGTATCGCCACTTGCAAGAGCGGCTTGATATTTCGGATCATTTGACAGGCGTGTTTCGATCTCGTCCTGACCCTCCCATTGATCGCACACCTGAAAATCCAAAAATCCGCCGTTGCGATTAATTTCGTCGTTCACGCCGCTCAATTCCGCATTTATTTTGTCTGACAAAATGCCTTCAGCCTGAACATACGCGCCATATTGATTGTTTTCAGGAACTGTCGTCACATCAAGCCATTGATTCCATGCGCTGAAACTATTGCCAAAGTTTTTTATATTGTCGGTTACTTGAGTAAGTGTACAGCCTTGATATTGCTGAATACTGAATCCGATCGCCAAAGCGATGCGGATTTTCAGCGCAAACGGCTGACAGAGAAGCGACAGGGTGGGATCGCTTTGAATATATTCACCAATTGCCTGATCTGCAGAGTTGCTCAGGAGGTCATTCATATTTGTGACGAACGCGGGACTGCCGTTGAAACCGCTTTGAATCCAATTTACCAAACTGCTCGTGATATTTGCCAAAATTCTCGCCGCCATATCCTCGGCAAGCGGTGTGAGAATACAATTTTTGAACGACAGCTGAACTGCCGAACCCGCCGTCAGAGCCGTACTGATATTACCCCCGCTATTTGCGGTTGCTATTCCCGCAAGTTGTGTACCTTCTACCACGTTTGTTACTGGTACGACAACAACTGCTTGTGCTGCTTGTCCTGCAGTTCCAGCTGTAGCTGCTGCAGTTCCCGCCGTCGTTAATCCGAGTGAGGTTGCAAGGGGTGCCAAAAGTCCGCCGATATATGAGGATGCGCAGCTCGCTGTTGCCGCCTGAGCATTTGTTTTTTGCGGATAAAGTAAAAATATTGCGGGGACGACAAGACAAGCGATGAGGATAGGAAGTAAAAAGTATGTGGAACGATTGACGACCATTATGTCTTTATTATATATCATTTTCAAATGTCATTTGACTATGGCATAGCCCGGGTCGCTTTGACCAAATGAAACATTATTTTGAGCGAAAAGATTTTTTTCCTCTTCAAGTGCAGTCCCAAGAGTATTGACGGTATTTGGATAGTCTGTAAGTGCGATTTCTCCGCCGACGGGGTCGGTTGAAAATCCTTCTACAACAGTAATATCGTGGATGATTTGGGAAATCGCATTCATTACTGTGAGGTGGGCATCAGTAAATTCTTCGGGCACCGGCGTTGTAAGAAGTGCCCGCTCTATTTTTTTGTATCGGCTGACGTCCGAATCAAGCGAAACAAGGACCGAGTCATCATTAGTTTCTGCAAATGTTTGAAATATGTTTATTTCCGATTGTGCTCTCGTCGGAAGAGGAATTGAAATGGCTGCACCAAGTGCATTTCCATACGCAACAAGATTTTGGTTTGTCGGATTTGCGATAATCGTCAGATTTTTTTCTGTGTACATCGTGGTTGTCCCTGTAACATAATTTTGGGAGAGAAGATTATCTGCTAATTGTTGGGTAACTGCAGTATTAGTCATATCAACTCCCGATTCTTTAAGGGACATATATTGGGTGAAGAGGTTTCGTGAGAGTTGGTCAGTTGCGGTAAGTGGTTGGGATGGCGTGCTCGGAGTGTTAATGGTCGGGTAATTTTCTGTTGTCGTTGATTCAGTCGTTGATGAGTTTTCGTTTGCCATCATCTGCAACTGCTCTGCGTATTCTGTAATTAACGGCTGATTGAGGGCATTTACTTGAGTTGCGATCAATGCCGATTTTTCAGCGTGCGTTGAGGAGTTGTGTTTAATGATGAGTGTTCCTCCGACGAGTATGAGGGCGACGACGAGGGAAATAACAATAGTACGCGGCATAAAAAAAGTATATCAGAAAATCACAAATTGTGGGGATCTACTCATTCTTTTTTGTGACGAAGGTGATATAATTAGGTAATGCTTAAAATTTTCTCCCGTTTTGTTGTTATTGTTTCTACCTTGCTCATATTATTTGCCCTACCAGTAGAAGAAATTCAAGCATCGGTGGTTGGTACCCCCTATTTTGGCGGGATTGTCATTGCGCAACATCCTTGTAATACTGGATTTTTGCTTTATGTAAAAGATGCACTACCAGTGCCACCTTTTTTTGAAATAATTCCCTACATGTGGTTTTGGGGCGAATTACCCTTTCTCTTTCATATCCCTCCTCATGTTGGTCAAGAACTTCTTGGCGCAGCAGGCCCCACTCCAGTAGCTTGTTTTTTAGGGTATGCGCCAACTGGCGAAGTGGGTTTTCCTATTATTTATCATGGTGATAGCTTATAGTTTTTCAGAAAGAGCGAGCCATTGCTCAAGTACAAGGTCTTCAGCGCGTACGTTTTCAGATATACCCATTTCCTGAAATATTTTTCTCATTTTCTCACTGTTTTCTTTTGGGAAATTGGAAATAA
>DATKHE010000032.1:0-3080 GCA_035510395.1 Minisyncoccota bacterium | reverse complement strand
AAACTGGCTTAAGAGTCACCGAGTATTTTTCTTGTAGAAGATCCGGATTCAAGTAAACAGCAAAATCTCCCAGTATTTCGCTCATTGTGCCTCTGGATTCATCATTCATATTTTTCTACAGAAAGCGTTTAACCATAGGCCTCCGCATCGGCCTTGAGTGTGCCCCCGCGAGGAATCGAACCTCGAATAACGGCTTAGAAGTCCGCAGTTATATCCATTTAACTACGAGGGCGCAATGCTATTCTGCATCAGATTTCTAAGAACCGCAATAATTCAAAGACTACTTTGAAGGATCAATGAGTGCAGTGTCGATTTGAAATTGAGAAGTCTTCTCGTTTTGGCGGACTGTGTAGTTTGAAAGCACATTGTCGAGCGCGGCGCGATCTATCGTCTCAGATGCTGCAGATATGGGAACAGACGGAGCTGCTGCAGTATTACCCACAAGAAAGAAAAGCCATGCATGAAAAATAATTGAAATTGCCACAAGAACAAACCCGAGATAGACGATTCTCTCCCATACCGCATCTGGATGAGATTCGACAGAGGACAAATGATGACGTGTGAATGTTTCCTTGATATTCATAATTATGGAGAAAGAAAAGATGTAATCTGCCCATCAAAGTTCCATGCAAGAGATCCGCTTCCGCCGTCTTGAAAAAATGATGCCTTCGTGAGAGAAAGCGCATACGGAAGCCTTTCAACATTTCCCGCAAACGCGACAAGATTCCCCCAGCTTCCCGTAGCATTAATATCCATAGTAAGCGCAAGAAGCGCGGGATCACTTGATGACGCAGTTGTGATAGATTGAATATGTACTGAAACAGAATCTGCTTTGCCTTCATTTTCCACAGCCTCGACAACACGTGCGACATCGGCCGATGAAGCAAATAGCGTGTAGAGTGCGTCCGTGCTTGTGGCGATGCTTGTGGCAAGCTCTGCGGTTGCCGCAAGCCCGTTTTTTTGTGCATACACCTCGGCAGTTTTTGTTTGAAGCGATCGTGTTGATGCATCGAGATGATGCACAAAGGAAATAAAATATATCCAGAGACAGAGCGTCATCGCAAGAAATAGGAGCGATATGAGAAAATAATGGAGAGATCTCTGCTTCATTGATTTTGGTTTTTAATTGAAAGAGAAATCGTGTAATCAATATTTGTATCATTTGCCAAATAATTAACAGGCAGATTTACGGCGGAAAAATCTGAAACGGTTTCAAGAGCGTCGGAAAAGGCAAGAAGTTCGGCGCGTGTTGACGCAACTCCGCCGATGCTCACCCCTACCCCGTCATCGGTGTCGCCCAAAGATATGGAGGTGATGGAAACCCCTTTTGGCTTGACCCCTACAATCGAGAGAGCACCAGCATCAGCATCAAGTGGCACAAGCGTCTCAAACGCCGCCATATACTCTTTCGCTTTCGTAATTGCAGTATCCGCACCCTTGTTTACAGAAGAAGCCGATGCTTCCGCCGCTGCTCTGTAAGCGGCGGCTACGGAGGTTTCGGCGCTTTTTGCCGAGAGATACGCAGGAAACACAAGGGCAGCAGAGATAAGAAATACACACCCGAGCATCAAACACACGCTCGCCCATAGCCTCAGATTATATTCTTCTTGTGCCTTTGTTTTATATGATTGTGGTAAGAATGAAAACATATTATTGTAAAAGTGACAGTCCTATGACGGGCGCCATATCAGTCGCGTCCTTCGCTTCAATCGTCGGAATATTTTTTTCAAGAGAAAAAGCATTCTGCCAAACATTTGCAATCTCCGCTGGATATGACAGTGCCGCTTCAAAATATTCTTTTACACCAGAGTACTCCGCTACCCTGCCAAAAAGCAGAATCGATTCTGCCTGACTTGTATTATCTGCATCCGGACGACTATTCCAATACTCTATGATCTTTTTTGCCTCGTCTTTTATCGAATTCAATATCGGTAAAGATTCTTTATCGAGACCGAGAATATCTCCCCCGCCAAAAGATATCGAGGAACTAAAAAGAATCGATCTTCCCTGTGCGATAAAAATCAGGGTCCCACGCGCGCCTATTTTTATCACGAGACGACATAGATTATCAGTCAGAGGGAGTGCAGACAAAAGTGCAGACTGTCCCTCGGTCTCACATCCTGCAACAAGTACGCCAAGAGATGTAAAAAAATCTATATATTTTTCTACCTGCTTCTGCGGCACAGCTCTTACCGCGATTGTCATTGTTTTGGCGCGCTCATCACGCTTCATAATATTAAACTCAAACATAACATCCCCGGGAGGAATCGGGATATGTTCTTCGAGCTTGAAGGCAAGCGCATCGTGTATGAAATTTTGCTCAACGATCGGAATCGTAATAAAAAAAACATAGACAAGACGCTCGGGGAGAACAATCGTGGTAGAACGTATCTTTTTATCGGCTATGGTTTTTTCGACAATTTTTTTGATATCGGGAGAAATTTCATCAGCATCATCCGTAACCGCCGAAGGCAATGCGACATTGCCATATTTTCGGATAATCATATTGCTGCCCCGAGGAACAAGCTCAATGAAGCGAAACATATCGTAGTCGATAAAACAACTGACTGCTCCAAGTGCGAGATATCGCGGTACAGGAAAAAATCTGAGTAGTTTGTTTCGCTTCTCAAGAAGTGCGTCTGCCATGGGGGTATTATAGCTCAAGAATTGCTTAGCGCGCTTTCGTTCCTTCGGGAATATCGTTTTGGGGTTCAAGAAGGGAGAATTTCCCATCTTCAGTTGAGACAGCAAGAATTATGCCGTTCGATTCAAGTCCCATCATAAGGCGCGGGGCGAGATTGGTGACAAACATACATTTTTTCCCAACAAGCGCCTGTGGATCGGGAAAATATTTCGCAATGCCGGAGAGTATTTGCCGTATTTCTTCTTTTCGCGTTACAACGGGGAGCGCAGTCTCATCAATGGCTGCGGTTTCTGCGTTTTCAATTATACCGAAGCTAACAGAAAGCTTTAAGAGCTTGTCTGATTTTTGAATTGGTTCGGCAGAAAGAATCTTGCCAACTTTCATTTCTATCTTGGCGAAATCATCGTATGAAATCATGGAATTAGTTGAATAGTAT